>CALCOP010000075.1 GCA_937897365.1 uncultured euryarchaeote | reverse complement strand
CCAAATAGGCCTCTGCCTTCAAACCGTGTATCTGCAGAATCAGCCCAGAGATTTGCAATCGGCTTGTGGATACTCAGCCTATCTGCCATGTGTTATGGAGCATATGATTTATCTCAAGAAAATGCCACATGGTGGCCGTTGGTAGTCATCTACCTTACTGCTGCTTCTATGATGCTGACCTATGATCTGGGGCCAAAGACCAAAGTGAAAGGGCTTATTGGAAATGTTTCCATTTCTCTCATGGTCGCTGCAGTGATTCTCTATGGGGCGGCAACTGTTGATTCTCTCTCTTGGCTCGTCTTCTATGTCGCAGGAGTTGTCTTCTTCACAAACCTTGCTCGGGAGATGGTGAAGGATTGTCAAGACATGCTGGCTGATGAGGGATTGAGGACAACTCTGCCCATGAAAATCGGTTTGGAAAATACACGAATGCTTGCCTATGTTCTGATTATTGCCGGACTTGTCTGCTTGTATATACCCTACTGGAGAGGACCATTCGGATTTGGTCAACTCGTTCTCCAAACACCTGCAATACTGCTGCTCATCACTCTCAATGGACCTCTTTACAAAGGTGAGGACGTCCAAGTATCAGCCCGAATACGAGCTTCAATGCTTCTTGGACTGATCGGTTTCTTCCTAACAATTTACTTGAGAAATTAATCGAGAGTCATGAACTCACCCATGGCATCCCACGCGCCTCGATTGATGAAGTAAGCAAGTAATGACATTTGACCCCACATTCGATTTTCTGCTTGATCAAAGACAATTGATTGTTGATGGTCCATGACCCAATCTGTGACTTCATCGCCACGATGTGCAGGGAGACAATGCATGAACTTCCAACCCTCATCCATGTTTGAGACCAATTCTTCATTGATTTGGAATCCCTCAAACGATTCGACTTTGTCCGTAAGGTGCTCTTCTCCCATCGAAATGAAGACATCTGTATAGACGACGTGCGCATCCTTGACGGCCTCTACAGGGTCGTTGGTTTCAACGACTTTACTGCCGTTCTTTTCAGCGATGCTCTTCGTCCGAGCGACGACATCTTCATCAGGTTCGTATCCCTTTGGGATGGCATAGAAAATATCAATGCCGAGCATTGCACAACCGAGCATCAAATCGTGAAGAACATTATTTCCGTCACCGACCCAAGCGACTTTCAAATGTTCGCGGTCGTCAAAGTGTTCCATTATTGTCATCAAATCAGCTGCTGCTTGGCACGGATGGTGTTTATCGGAGAGGGCGTTGAGGACGGGAACATCAGCATGCTTTGCCAGTTCTTCAACATCGGAATGGGAAAAGCAACGGTATGTCATACCACCGAGGAAACGTGAAAGCACCTGTGAAGTATCTCCAACTGTTTCGGATTTGCCAAGTTGGATATCATTTTTCAAAAGTGTCAATGGATAGCCACCCAATCGATTGATTCCAACTTCAAAGGAAACTCGTGTACGTGTCGATGGTTTTTCATAAATGGATCCTATTGCGAGCATATCCAATGGCAAAAAGTTCTGGGCAACTTCATCGGAGCGCTTCCAAAGACGCTTGAACTCAATCGCCCATTTCAAAATCATTTCAAAGTCTTCTTCGACATCATCAATTGCGAGTAAATGCTCTGCCATGCATCATTCCATTGAAAGACGGCTTCTAAGTGTTATGAGGTAGCAAATAACGAATCAATTCTTTTCATACTCGATGTCGCTTGCGAATCCATCACGTGCATCACTCATACCGCCAAAGAGAGCTTGTGCAAAGGTGAGAATATCTGCCAGTCCTTCTTCAAGTTCTGATGAGAGAGGTGTCAAACCTGGCGCCTGAGAGAATTCTTGCATCAAACGTAATTGGTTAATTGCAAACTCTGTTCGTTGTCCACCTGCCTCTTCATACAATGCCATTTCTAAAATTTCTAAGCGCTCAGACCACTCAAGGATTTTTTCAAGTTCTTCAGGTTCGAGTAAATCTGATTTCGATAAGAAATTCTTCGTTGGCAAACCGAGCCGGAATTCAACAATACTTGATAGAAGCATTTGAGATACGAAACCAGATGGAGAACGAGAAAGCATCGGGTCAAACAAATAGATGATTGCTGATTGCTCTCGTCCGATGACTTCAATCAAGTGATTACTGGCTTCTCGGAATGCGAAAAGTTCGACTTGACCTGGAGTGTCAACAACCATGACTTCTCCTGTGAGAGCGTGTAGTTGACCTGCTACATCACCTGCTTGAGCAGCTAAGAGGTCAGCAGCCAAGATTTGTGCTCCGTTCGGTCCAAGGTCATATTCAGACATGACCTCAGTCAGAGAAATCAAATCACGAACATCAAATTCTGCGTCATAATGAACTCGTTCCGCTCCAGGATCGAGGTTAACAGCAATGGCGTCAGTTTCCAAAAATCGGGACCAGCGTTGAAACGATGTGACCAAAGAAGACTTTCCTGCACCAGCAGTTCCAACAACAAAGAGCACTGGCGGAGTGCCGCTATCCATACCGACCATGTCCACTCCTCCGAACCACCCTACATCAACATGGTGGCAAAACCGACAAAAGACTCCACAAACGAGTACTTTTTCGAAAACTATGGGGGAGAACGGTTATGTGCTCTTTGGATATGGAGGTGTTGCCGCTTATGCGGTACACATGGAGGAATTGAAAATGAGCGAAGAAAAACCACCTATGCCACCCGGACTACCGACAATGCCACCTAT
>CALCOP010000074.1 GCA_937897365.1 uncultured euryarchaeote | reverse complement strand
TTCCGCAATTCAAATCTGCGAGCAGGATGGAGCAACTAAACTCTACGGGAAAGGTCGAATCACATCCGATAACAAACCGTCAGGATTCAAGGGTGTTGCGGAAGAGGGTGTTTTCATGTGGCCACATGTCTATGATGGAGTTACTGAAGACATGAAGTGTTTCCACGAGGAGTTGTTTGGACCTGCAATTACGCTTGTCAAGGCAGATGATTTTGATCACGCCCTTCACCTCGCCAATGCAAGTCCGTATGGATTGTCATCCGCAATCTACACCAACGACCGACTCGAAGCCTATCGATTCAAGACTGGGATTAAAGCGGGCATGACCGGAATCAACAACTCAACATCCGGTGCGGAAGCTCACCTACCTTTCGGCGGTGTAAAAGGAAGCGGAAACGGAACTCGAGAATCGGGAATATGGGTTATTGAGGCGTACTCCTACTGGCATGCTGTCAACGATGAACTCTCTGGAAAGCTACAACTCGCTCAAATGGATGTTGAAGAAATTGAGATGGTTGAAGCTGAAGTTCGATGGGACGAATTGGTCTAATCGTTCAAATTGTGTTTCTTTTTCTTTCAAAAGTCGCACACGACGCAAGGGCCAACCTCAAAGACCCCAAGTTGTTGGGTGAAGTATACCCCCTCTCCGGGGAGGGTGAGAAGCTATGGGTGAAGGCATCAAACTTCCCGTGATAAACGGGCTCGGACGTACTGACCGAATCGATAATTGGTGGGCTCAGCCATTTTGGATGGGGCTTGCTCTTACCTCTGCACTCTTCTACACTGCATGGCGACTTATCATCTTCCCAGAAAGTATTGCATACAAACTTGAAGGGTCGACCGTCGTCTCACCCATTTTCTCACCAAACATCCTCGAGTGGAGTCTCTTTGGGCTCAATGAATGGGATCACCCAGGATGGGTTAACGCTGCTATCCTCGTCCTTTGGATTCCGTTCGGATTCCGTGGCACATGCTACTACATGCGCCGAGTGTACTACCGAACCTTCTTCCAGTCTCCAACAGGCTGCTGGGTAGATGAACCTGAGATCAACAAGAGGATTGGATACGGTGGAGAGAAGCGATTGTTCATTTTCAACAACCTTCACCGCTATTTCCTCTATGCTGCAATCATCATCATCGCCATCAAGTGGTGGGATGTTACTCACACGCTGCATTTCGATGCAGGATGGGGCTTTTCCTTTGGAACATTCATCATGGCTACTGAAGCCTTCCTTCTGACAATGTACGTCACATCATGTCACGCACTGCGACATCTTGCAGGTGGTAGCCTCGACCGATGGGTAAACGGAATCTCTGCTTTACGTGGTCGTATCTTCAAGCGAATCAGCATCTTCAATCGCTCGCACGGGTTTTGGTTCTGGGCAAGCCTTGGTTTTGTTTTCATCGGCGACTTATGGACCATCGCCGTGGCTGAAGAACACATTAGTGACATGGCGTTTGTTTTGTTTTAATCGGGTGGAAAAATGACTGAAACATACACCAAACACGAATATGATGTTGTTGTCATCGGTGCAGGCGGAGCTGGTCTTCGAGCCGCAATCGAGGCAGCACGAAGTGGTGCCAAGACTGCTATCATTACCAAGTCGTTGCTCGGTAAGGCGCACACGGTTATGGCTGAAGGCGGTTGCGCCGCTGCTCTTCAAAACGCTGACCCCCGTGACGATTGGAAGGTTCACTTCCACGACACCATGAAGGGAAGCAAATGGCTCGCCGATTGGCGCATGGCTGAATTCCATGCAAAAGAAGCCCCTGACCGGGTTCGTGAACTCGAACAGTGGGGTGCTGTATTTGACCGGACACAAAAACATCTCATCAATCAGCGCAACTTTGGTGGCCACACCTTCCCACGACTTGCGCACGTTGGTGACGCTACTGGACTCGAAATCATCCGTACACTTCAGGAGAGAGGTATCCACGAAGGTATTGACATCTTCATGGAATACACAGTACGCCATCTTTTGAAAGAAGGCGATCGAGTTACTGGGTGTGTTGCTTACACG
>CALCOP010000073.1 GCA_937897365.1 uncultured euryarchaeote | reverse complement strand
CCCGCCAGCAGCGCCTGGGAGAAATCTTGGCTGAATCAGGCATCTCTGGCGCATTTATTCAACATCCTGTAGATTTATACTATTACGCAGGGGGTCGCCAAAATGCATCGATGTACATCCCTGCGCATGGTAGTGAAAATTCTCGTAGCGTGTTATTCGTTCGTCGCTCCCTTCAGCGTGCTCATTTCGAAGGGGGCGGAGACGATGCTCCTCATGACATTCAGCCATTCCCTCGTATGAGTCAACTTGTAGAAATGCTCGCTCAACGCGGTGTATCCTCTGCACCAGGGTTGCAATTCGGGGAAATCCCTGTTACCTACTCGGAGCGTTTTGTCAAAGCCTTTGCCGAACTGGGAACTTGTCCAGATGTGACCACCATCATTCACCTCCAACGTGAAACGAAATCATCATGGGAAAAAGAACAGATGAAAGCAGCTGCTGATGTCCAAATTCGAATGTTTGAAGCGATTGAAGCAGTCGGCGGTGAAGGAGTTACTGAATTAGAATTAGTTGCTGCCGCAGAAGCCGTTAGCCGCTCAGAGGGTTTTGGCGGTAATGTCTACATGCGCCGTTTCCCTCTCCAATGTGATCGAGGCGTGGTTGTTTCAGGACGGGCAGGTGGTGTCTCCTCTTTCTTCGATTCAGCTGTAGGTGGTACCGGTCCACACCCGCTTGCAGGTATGGGTTCAGGATTCCGGCGAATCAAGACCGATGAGCCCGTACTTGTTGACTTGGTCCATGCACATCGTGGTTATATCGTTGATATGACCAGAATGTTCGTCGCAGGGACCCTTTCTGATGAATGGCATCAGCGACTTGATGATATGTTGTCAATCAAAGATGTCGTTGTCGATGTTTTGGACCAAGGGAAGACCTGTGAAGATGCGTGGAATGAAGGCTACAGCATGGCAGGTGAACTTGGATATCAAGAGAACCTGATGGGTATGAAGCCTGATCAGAGTCGATTTTTAGGCCATTCAGTGGGCTTGCAGTTGGATGAATCACCCGTTGTAGCAGCAGGTTTTGATCGTCCTTTGCCAATTGGTGGAGCGATGGCAATTGAACCGAAAGTCGTTTATTCAGATGGTTGTATCGGCAGTGAAGATACTTGGATACGAGATGAAGAGGGTATGATGCCGGTTACCGCTGGCGGAGCATGGCCTTGGTTGACGGAGTGGTAAACATGGCCCAAGAACAATCTGAAGATGAAATCTGTGAGAAAACTGAGGGTTGGACTCGAGAAGATGTCGGTAAACGTATACCTGAAAGAAAAACCCCCAACGGTACGTATTTTAATGAACCAATCGTCAATGTATTTTGTCAATTTTGTGGTTCCGAATTTATTGGACCGAGTCGTGAAGCAGGAGGTTTCCTCGGTGGTCATGAGTGTTTGCATGCTTGGGAAATCACACAAGCTATGGGACGTGACGACGGCATGGTTGAGTGAGCAAAAGTTTCAACCATAGTGTTCAAGTTATGTCCGCGTTGTGTTGATTGTATGGCAAAGCCTTACTCAACCGGTCACATAGGTGCGGTAGCATCAAACTACACTGAAATGCGGTTGTCGGGTGCAGTCAAAGAACAACTTGTCTCTTTGTTGTGTGAGGAACTTGCCCGATATGTTCCTGAAATGGAAGCAGCAACTCTTCAACAAGACCCCGAACGCAAAACCTTGGACGATCCTTACAGGACTCGATTAAATTACAATCGCACTCGAGAATTGATGATCGATGAAATCGATGCAGTTGAATCAGTCGGTTCGGCTGCTGTTCAAGCCGGAATATCTCATATTGAACAACATCTTTCGACAATTATCAAGCACGCTGAAGTCGCAGCAGAAAAAGACCGAGTCGCGACCATTAAGCCACGCCATCTTGAAATCGCACTTTCCGGTATGAACATCACTCCCGAGGGTGAAGACGAGTCGCAAGAAGACGTTGCACAGACAGAAGAATTTGTCATCAGTCAAGGCGGTGGAATCTTGACAGAATCCTCGCTTCTCGCACTGGCAAAAACCCACGCAAAAATGCCTGTAACGAAAGATGCCATCGGAGAACTGCTTGAAACGTATTACATGGTCGTTGAACAACTTGAAGCAGATATCCGCAGTAACGCTCAGTTTGGAGGAAATCCTGTTCACTTCATTGAATCAATAAGTAAGATGAAGACACTCATGTCGCTTGGATGGATGAGGTCAATGTTGAGTAAGGCTGCCGAAAACGCTCGGGAGCGGGGCTACAAGCGAATTGATGTCGAACAAATAGTCCATCTCGACCCTTTTGAGTGAAACACTTAGTTGGGTGGGACGATGTTAGCTGCTTCCATTTTCCTTTCGGCAGTCCTGGCCGGTGTGATCGCTGTGTTCGTCACTCTCGCTATCGAAAGATGGGGTGGTCTAACCGGTGGCTTACTTGGAACTATGCCATCGACAATTGTGCCCGCTGCTGCGGGGATTTACGCCGCTGGTGATGCAGTTGTATTGAATCAAAGTTTAGCCATCATTCCGCTTGGGATGCTCATTAATGGCATCTTTCTTGGGGTTTGGATTTTTGCACCATCTCGGTTTGAGCGATTCAAATCCCCTCTTTTGATGACGACACTGAGTGCTCTAACTGTTTGGTGCTTGTGCGGTATTCTCATGTTGTTTGGCGTAGACTTTGCTTTAGGAAGTGGATGGTCTGCCGTAGAAATTGGCATCTTCGGCTTCGTTCTTCTCATCGTTTTGGCTATATCGATGAATTGGAAAGTTCAACCCACTCCGAAAGGAAGGCACCCCGTAGCCCGACGAGTTCTCTTGATTCGAGGAAGCGCTGCAGCGAGCGCAATAGGGGCAGCAGTATGGCTTTCATCACAAGGTCAACCTTTGGTTGCCGGTCTTGCCGCAGTATTCCCTGCCATATTCCTGACCAGTATGGTTGCATTGTGGCATGCTCAAGGACCAACCGTCCCGCAAGGAGCCGCTGGACCAATGACGCTTGGAGGCGTGAGTGTAGCGATTTATGCTCTGGTCGCTATGTATTCTCTTCCTGCATTGGGTGCCGTTTTGGGTTCGTTCATTGCATGGTGTATTTCTGTTCTGGGGTGGTCTTTACCGGCATATCTTGTATTACGTAAACGACTCACTTTCAATTGATGTCGCCTTCAATAGTTTTGACTTCTTCACTTTTCAACTGCTTGTAATTCGGCTTCGATTTCATCGAGTTGAAGCTCATTCAAGCGTCCTTCCGCAGAGGATAATTCAGTTTTACATAATCGCAATAATTCCGCACCTTCTTCGTACAATTTGAGGGTTTCATCCAATCCCATTCCGCCACGTTCAAGTGTTGATACGATGGTCTCTAATCGTTGCATTGCCTCTGTGTATGTTGGTGTTTTTTCAGTCATTGTTCTCCCTCATTTTCATGTGTATTTTTTATTTCCGCGTCGGCAGAGCCATCCGCAAAATTGAGTATAATATGCTGTCCAATCTCTATTCCCTCGACACTGCTGAGGACGGTACCGTCTTCGGTTTGGGTCATTGAATAACCTCTTTCGAGCACCCTTTGCGGATGGATGGCAGTGAGCGATGCTTCTAATTGTGCTAAACGAGTTTTTTGCGTAGAAATATTTTGATTTGCTGATACATTCATTCTCGAGGAGAGAGCGAAAAGTGTCGCTTTTGCACGATTCAATCCAGCCATTGGAGCAACTCGCAAGCGTGCATGTAACGTACGTAGCCGCTGTAAATTGTCATTGATTTGTCGACGTGAAGCATTTCCCAAACGTTCGTGATATTCGTCGAGAAGATAGTGCAATTCAGGTAAGACTGGTACGACACGCTCGACAGCATCAGAAGGTGTAGAGGCACGCAAATCAGCCACCAGGTCAGAAACCAAAATGTCCGATTCGTGTCCTACTGCGGAGACGACTGGGACTGTACTTGCAATGATTGCGCGAGCTACGGGCTCAAGATTAAACGACCATAGGTCTTCAGGAGAGCCCCCTCCTCTTCCAACAATCACCAAATCAACAGGAGGTTGTCCTCGTGACTTTGCATATTCGGGGTTGGAAAGTTTTCGAGCTGCAGCGAGCCCCCGGACAATTTGTTCTGTTGCGTGTGGTCCTTGAACCAAGACTCCAATGACGGTTCTTCGCAATCCAGGCCAACGATTTTCAATTAACCGTTGCATATCTGAGAGCGCAGCGGAACCTGCTCCAGTGATAATAGCAATGTGTTTTGGTACGGCAGGTATTACCAATCTCTCTCGATCGAGTTCCCCTTCTTTTGTCAATTGTTCAATGAGTAATCTTTTGGTTTTTTCAAGTTCACCAAGTATGCTCACGGGCTCTATGCGCTCGACATTGAGTTGAATTTCACCTCTTCGAACATACAGGTCAATACTCGCCAAAACGACGACTTCGCTGCCTTCTTTGATACTCGGGTCAATTGCACAACGGCCTTTCCAAATCACAGCCCTCATTTGCCCATCTTGATCTCGCAGTGAAAAATAAGTGTGGCCACTTGGGTATTGCTTCCATTGTGTGACCTCTCCCCTCAGTGCTTGGTTTTTGAACAGAGGGTCACGAACCACTGTCTGTTTCACCATTTGAACAAATTGACCGATTGGCAAAGGTCCGGTTGTAACCCCACCGCGACCTGTCATGTATCACTTGGAGAGCCTACGGTTCTTGAACAATGTGCGATTATCCCTCATAGGTTTTCAACCATCCTCGTCGCCAAAAGAACGTCAGCATGGTCGTTGCGAACAAAAGCATAAGTCCGATAATTCCCCAAAAACCGCCGATTTGATTGAGAGGTAAACCATCGCTGTTCATGCCGAAAATTCCAGCAATAAGTGTCAGTGGAAGCATGATTGCACCGATGATTGTTAACGTCGTCATTACTTCTGTCAATTGGGCATTTGATTCAGCGAGTTGCATGCTGATGTTACTGAGGTATGAATCACGGGCGGATGTCGCACCAGATGAGTAGTTGTTAGCCCGTTTGACCAATGCGATTGAAAGTTGGTGCAAGTCCGAGAAATAGCGCTCAGCACCTGAGCCTATGAGTCGTTCATTGGGTTTGAGTAAGCGCATAGTAACCGTATTCAATGATTCAATAGATTTGCTTGCCTCACGAAGGTATCGCTTCAAATCATGAATACTTTCTAAGATGTTATCGTATTTTTTACTCGGGTCAAAAACTTGAAACTCTAACTGGTCGAGTTGCCGAGAATAGGAATTCAAAATTGGCGTCCAATCATCTGCAATAGCGTCGAGTAACTCATAGAGAAGAAAATCAATACCAAGTGCGAGGTCTTCATCATCAGCTTTTTTGAAACGGCCTCGAAATTTCTTCAATGCAGGAATGCTGTAATGACGAGTCGTAATAATCAGGTTTTCCTTGATGAAGATGGCAACAGGTTCGGTATCTAACTGGTTGTCAGCATCACGAGCATTGATGACAATGAAGCGATGATTTTTGAATTTTTGAGCAGTTGTATCCGCAGGACCAAAGACGTCTTCAACCGCGAGTTCATCGAACTCCATCTGCTCAAGTAAAAATTGCCGAACACGATCGTCAGGCCTTAATATGTCAAGCCATGCCAATCCTTCTTCACGAATGGTGTCTTGGATTGTTTCAAGAGTATACGCTTCCTGTTCGATGAGGCCCGATTTTGCAGTTTGTAATCTCAACTCGGCCATATCAACCCGTACACTTTACCGTTGTTGATGTTTTCACTCATCTTCCGAGGCTTGAAGCAGGTTTGTACGGTTCAATTTTCTTCGCCGAGTTTCAAATTTTTGACGTTGTTCGACTTCCTCTAACTTGTGTTTGACTTTCCAGGCAAGAAAACGGACAATGATGTAGAGCGCAAGAATATCGATGATGAGAATAATCCAATCGCCAAAACTCCATTCTGAAAACATTGTATCGCATCCTACAACGGTGGCCGGATATCAACATCAACATCTCCGGCTGGTTTACCAATACACCCAAGTCGTGCACATTCTTCAACCAAGTAATCATCTAAGCCAGGTGGAAGAGTTTCGGGCAATGGGACCTCTCCATAGAGCAGCGTAACCATACATGCTCCGCAGGTTCCAGATGTGCAATTCGTTGGTATTCTTACCTCGGCTTCCTTTGCATGCTCGACTAATGTATTTCCTGGAACATACGGCGTTTGTCCAAGAAGTTTCGCCCCCTGTAAAAATCGAACAACGGGAGGATTTTCGTCTTTTTCCGGAGTCTCTTCGGTAGTGACCGAATGTACGGACATCACACCACCTCAACGCATATCCTTGTGGCGAGTCCACCGTCCGGTTTGTTTGTTGAAAAATAATCCAGCTTTCTTCATCCACTTATTGAACTTCGTAGCTCCAGCACCGGTTCGGAGAATGAAATCCTCTCGGTCTTCTTGTGCTTGAATGTAATCTTTCGCCGCAATCGTTTGGTCAATCCAGTCGTTGATATCCATCAGTCCGCCGGTCAGTCCACCTTCTTCAACTGCCTTTACCATTTCATCAGCAGTAGCACCCGTGACTTCCAAATCCTTGCGGATGAGTTCGTTTACACTTGACAAATCCATTGAGGCTGGTTTTGGAGGAACAGGATTTCGGGGGCGCTTATCTTCTTGGATTGTGATTCTTGTGCCGTTAGAGAGTCGCTCTTCAACAAGGTCTGAAAGTACGGGGGTGAAACTGGTTTCACATTCCCAACAGATGAATGCCCAGTCATCAGGGCGGTCTTTGTCTCGTGATTGGCGGGGGTCTAATTCATCGCCACATTCAGGGCAAGCGTGGAAAATAAGTCCTGGGACGTGATTTCGACGGAAATCTACGATGTCCTGAGGTGTTCCTTCAAGTTCCAACATTTCATGGTCTCGGGCAGCTTCAAGACCTCGGGTTTCGAGTTGGTCGCGTATCTTCACTTTTTGATCGTCTTTACCTTCATCATGAAGATTATTTTCGAGTTTTACAATCAATTCCACCGTCTTACCCAGTCGGTTCATGATGAGTTTCTTTGCGCGGAAGGATTCGACCTTTGCAATTTTTAGTCGCTCTTTTTGCTCAGCGAGTTCGGTCAGTACATCTTTCTGTTTTCGCTGAAATTTGATTTCTTCGATTTTTGATTCTTGCTTCTTTTCAGGAGCGAGAACCTTTGAGAGGTAACGTTCTTTTCCGTGACTTTGAGGGCCTGCGGTAATGATTGAGATAACACCGTCCGCAATATCGGCTTTCAAACCATAGTTTTCAATCAACATGTCCTTGTCGATTTTCTTTAAATCTCCGATTTTGAGGCCGGAATCGGCCAACTGCTGGGCAGTTGTTTCATCGATACCTCGACGTAGTAAAGCAAGATATGTGTCCTTCTTGGCCATAGCATCCCCTCCGACGAGTCTATCCGAGGAGACTCTCCTAAGAAAAGGCTCTCCTCCCTCGGTGTAGGAGAATATATGCTATTGACTCCTTATGAACTTAGGATTCGTTTGTAAAGTCAGTAAAAGAGCAACATAATTCAATCCAATCATCAAGTTCGAGTTCTTCCGGGCGCAAATCCATTTTTTCATCTTCTGCATGGCCAGCATATGCTTGTTTCCATCGTCCTGCATGCCATCCTTTCACTCGGTTCAATCGTCGAGGGATATTCTTCAATGTCGAGCGTAATTTTTTGCGACGATGGGAGAAGGCAAGGTGAATCATTTGTCGAACTAATCGATTATCGCAAGGCCACTCTTCACCGTGCGGTTCCATCGAGATGTAGCAAGAGTTTACTTTCGGCATTGGACTGAAGTTATGTGGCGGTATTTTTTCTTCAATTTCACTGTCCCAATCTAAAGCTACAGTCATGCCGAGAGAACCAACATCGCTTTCGTATTCCATGACCAACCGTTCTGCAAACTCCTCTTGAACCAATAAAACGACTTTTTGGATGTCTTCGGTTCTTGGATTTCTCAAATGTCTGGTGAGTTCATCGACCAGTGGAGACGAAATTTGATACGGAATGTTCGCAACGACTTTGGTTATTGTATCGGGCCATTTGAGTTGCAATGCATCGCCAGAGAGAACGGTTAACTTGCCAGATTTGTCTTCTGGACCAAAAGCCTCTGTAAGGTGTGTTACTGCAACAGGGTCGATTTCAATAGCCGTTACTTGACAACCTGTAGCCAATAATGCCTCAGTGAGAACACCTGGGCCAGGGCCAATTTCCAACACATGGTCCCGAGCGTTGACATCCCCCAATTGAATCGCACGAGTAAGAAGTTCGTCGTTAACGAGAAAATGCTGCCCTAAGGATTTGTCGAACGGCAGCTTGGAGCGCAAACTGTCAATCAGCCAACGAGCGCCCCTCATGCCTTCACCGGCAACAGCAGGTCAATCAATCGTGGTTGGATATTTCGGTCTTCCAATTCAGCCAAGAATCGTTTTGCGAGTAATTCCGCTGCGTCAATTTTACATGATTCATTGAGAGCAGAGAGCGATTCAAATCCTGTAGACCCTCGAGCCTCGACCATCTGCAGCGCTTTTTTGTTTCCAACACCTTGCAGCAATTCAAAGGCGTGCTGTTTGAGCGACATATTCCCTGCGACATTGAAGAACGCAGAAATGAAGTGCTTTTCATTTTCCTCGATAAAGATTTGAATAACCAGCGGAAGATCTGCTAAGACGTGGTTCGCCAGGCGACCAATATTCGTCATGCCGAGTACGTTTTCGATATCTTCCCGTTTGGAAGTATCTGTCCCGATGTATACTCGAGCAGTCGTCAAAAGTTGGCTAACGCCAGCCTTCGGTTGCAGACGGCATAACAATAGTCTCGATTCAGTAACGGCTACAATTACATTGTTCGCCATGTCATGATCGATAACACGTGCCCATTGTTCGTCCATCAAAGGCGATTTTTGTTGGGTCCTTGGTGAGCGGTTGTTTTGCCGCCCGCCTTGCCGGTTGTTTCGACGATTGTCGTTGTTTCGACGGTTATCATTCCGTCGGGGTTGAGATTTTTGCTGAGTGGGGGGCTTCTTTGCAGGGGTGATTTCCCGTCGACCTTCAGCAGGTCTTGACCAGCCAGTTGATTCGGTGTTTGTGTTCTTCTTTTTGGTAGAACCAATTTTGATATTACGGTCACGTCGTGCACCAGTCATGTCAAATCACCTCGGAGGGGTGGCAGCCTTATTCAAATCCAACATGTTGTCGAACGAGATCCAAGACGGTGTTAATCTCATCATCACTGATGGTCATTCCACGGCTTGATGCAAGTACAGCTTTCACATCGTTTGGATACATTGGCATTAATTCCGCCAATTTTGCAGCCAAGTGTGGTGCAGTTGAGAGAGTCTCAACTTCACAGAGAGCATCTTTGAGTGATTGGAACACTTCGGGGTCGGTTTTGTAACCGTTACGAGCATCACTCGCAGCCCATTCAGCGTGCTGAAGGGCAGCTTTTTGCTCATAGGTGAGATTCTTACGTCGCTTTTCAGCATCCAGCAGTAGGGTTCGAACAGTAGCAAAATCAACGAAACGCTCTTCTTCAGTCATAGTAATTCCTCATTCAAGTGGTCGAAGGTGCTCAGGTCGAGCAATGACCGTTTTAGCCATGTTGCCATCTTTGACAGAGACAATCCAAGCGACACCTTGTCGCTTTTCGATGAAACCGGTTCGGCCGTGGAAGCGGCGGTGAGGCATACCCATTTGTTGCCCACCGTCGAGGACAATAGCCACTCTGTCCCCTTCTTGGTAGTCGTGCATGACGCGGCTGATATTGATGCGGCTACGCTCAGATTTTCGGCGACGTAGTATGCTTCGTGTACGAACTCGTAGCCCCTTGGATCGTTTCATGTTGGTCGACTCCTTTTTCTCGGACGGTGCAGATATACATCTTCCGAGCAGTTTGGCGACCTGCCCTCCCCATATAAGCACCGCGACGGATGCAGGAGGTGAAAAAAGAGTAAAAAAGCAGTTTCAAGCCTCTTTTTACTCATTAATCAGCGTGAATATCGCCAACATCGAGCCATAACACTTCGCATTTGGCTTTGATGAGTGAGGACAGACTCGGTTGCGTTCGCCCTCCATCTCCATGCACGGTTTCTTTGACATATGTACCTGATTCACAGCGGAGTGTAAACTCAACTTCTCGAACACCGTCACCCATTGACTCAATACTCGGATTAGAGGTTTCAAAGACGGTTCGACGGCGAATGAGATCTGCTCGTCGGTGAGCGACTCTTTCGGGAGTTCGTTGAGCGAGCTTGACACCGGAAAGTTTGGCAATCGTGTCCAAGATCACATCATCGTTTGGAAGCTCAATGTAAACAGGAGCAGGAGGTCCTTCGGCTTGAATTCGTTCAATGAGCACGGGCTTTGTCCCTTTGGTATCGAGTTTCATTTCTTCAGCCATGGTGACGAGTTCCGCTTTTTTCATCGACTTCAAGGTGGCTTCATCCGGTCCTTCTGGAACGTCAATGACAGTAGGTAAGGGCTTGACATGGTCGTTTTTCCTGTCACCTCTTCGCTTTCTTCTTGAGGATTGCTTCTTACCTTTACCGCCGCGCTCTTGAACATCGATATGTGTTAAGTCGACTGGAGCAGTCAGCACTGCTAATTCAGCTTCGCTCAGCGGTTGAACTCGGAATCGAATGGTGTATGATTTCTCAGCAGGTGTATCCTTTACCCGGACCACTTCACTTCGATTTGAATCTCTCAGGCCAGTGATTTCGATACTTCCATCTGCTGCTGAATTGATTGTTTTCATCGCTTCTTCAACATCGATTGTACGAATTTTAGGTTCTTTCATTTCGATGACAAACGGCCGACCTCGTCCCATACAGCGGACATCGATATCTTCTCGACCCATGCCATGGAAGGCATGTTCCTTTGAATCAAAAAGTTCGAGCAGAGGGTTGCCAATGAGGTCCTGAACACTTTTTTTGTATTGCAATCCGGTTTTCTCACAGCGTTCACATCCGCGACCTTTACATGCACGGCAAGGCCAACGAGTTTGGGGGATTCCTCGTTCGAGTTTGAGGTATCTTCCGTAGAGGTAGTGCGCACGTATGTCGAGTTCTACCGTCAAGGTTAACACATCGATAAGTGCGAGAATTTGGGGTTTGTCATTGACGAGCTTTACACCCTCTAATCGTGAATTGAGGTGTTGAGCAATTGCGGTTACAAGTCCACTTTTCAGTGCGTCTGAACCACCTGCTCCAAATCGTTTCCTCATTTCCTCTTCGCCCTCCATCTGGTCTTTTGGAATACGCGCCCCAAGTTGTAGGCGCGTGAGTTCATATGGTTCGAGTGCATCAAAAATGATGTCGGAGAGTAACTCCGCTTCTTCGTAGAGATTTTCACAGAACGGGCACAATGGTTGTTCTTCACGTGCGTTGTTTAAATGAGAATCTCTTTCAAGCACCGTAGTTCTAATTTGTTGACCCGATTGTTCGATGCTCTGATTGAAGGTTTTCTTGCCACCTAATCGGCCGAGACAGTGATCGCATGTTCCCATGCGAACCAAGTGTTTGTGTCCAGCCGGGGATGGTGCTCTTGGAATTTCTTCCATGTGGGTACCCAGTTGGTCGGGTTGTTCTACCGATGCATCTTCCTCATCTTGTTGAGATTGTTCTAAGTTTTCAGCGTCATCCCATAATGAATAATCAGTTTGGCCGAATCCAGCATTGGCGTAGTTCATCCAATCGTCTTCGTCATCCTTGTCTTCATGTTCTTCTTTCGACATAAAAATCACCACTTTCTCGGGGCCAACCCCTAAGACTGCAAACCGCCGGTTGTCCGCTCATTGATGAATACACCGGTCTTCTGAAATCTCTCAATATGAAGATGTGAAGTAGAGTAACCACAACACGATGAACACTATTGCCACAACAAAAAACAATATGGCGATGAGATAGGATAAGTTAGAGGATAGTGTTGAACCCATGTCGCCTTTCCACCTGCCATATTGAGTGTTGAAAACGCCGAGCATAATTAGGCCAATTGCGTTGCCATTGCACAAAAAGCAACAAAGCAAGTCACTATCGATGCTGGACCCTGAATCAATCGAAAATATTGTCCCGCCCGTCGAAATGAAAATTATAATTAATGAAATTAAGATGAGTAGATTCGAAGGTTTTCCATCCATTGGTATGACAATTTGATTGGCACCATAGTGTTCTTGGGATCCGGGGAAACCCAGAAACTTCTTGCCATGATTGGGGTCTTCAAGATTTGCAGACTGAATCACAACAGACTTCAGAGGACCCTTTTTTTCAGGGCGTACTTCCTCATCCATGGAATAGGTCTCCATCCTTATCGTTTAAACAAGACCCTTTTTTGTCTCGGATTCAATCAATTGAACGCAGCATCATTGTCACTGCTTTCTCGCCCTGTTCAAATGTTCCAATTTCAGTAAAACCGTGCCGCAGATGGAAACGAATCGAACCAGGATTCGGCGGCCTGAGACTCACTTCTGCAGTCACTGGACGGGTATGTTTTGCGGCATGTTCAATCACTTTTTGATACAGCCGAGAACCAATGCCTTTGTCTCTATGGTTATGGTCTACAGCGATTCTGTCAACGTAAAGAAATGAGTCATAGCGTTGGTTAAACCATGCATAATTGAGACTACCGTATCGTGTATGTGGTAGAAGACAGAGTACGAAACCTCGCAGTATTCCTTGTTCAAAAACCCCGATAGCAAGTTCAGAAAGAGAAAATATGTCAGTCAATTCTTCAAGTGAAACACGGCCAGTTCCTGGTAAACCTTGTTCATTAATTTCCAATGCAGCCTCCATATCTTCGATGGTGAGCTGACGGCATTGCATCATGATGCCTCCGCTGAAGGTTTACGGGCAACCAAACCGAGTGCTGCCGTAGTCAACACTAAACTGGCGACCAGAGAGAAGGCAATCATTGCGGCGGAAAAGATTCCGAAGTTGGTGAACAATCCCATTGGTGAAAGTGCAATAACACTGAAACCTGCGATGTCTGAGGCTGCACTTCCAATGAGAGCAAGACCACAAGCGCCTCCGATTCCAATCAACGCTTCTTCGTGGCTTTCGCCGGATTCCCGGCCTTCCCTATACCTCTCCGTGACGTGGATACAATAGTCAATGCCGACACCCAGCGAAATGGTTGCAATGGTTACAGTTACGATGTTCAGTGATGAGCCTGCCATATACATCAAGCCATACAGCCAAACCACGACCAAGAGAATTGGAACCAAGGTAACTGTGGCCTGTTTGAAGGAACGGAAACCAATCGAGAGGGTAATGAAAACAAACAGCGAGCCGAGTCCAAGAGAGGATTGCATCTCACTTTGCATGGTGGTTGAAGCAACAAATCGGGTAACTGGACGACCGGTGGGCATGACCCATGTGAGCGGCTCATCTTCACTGACCTCACCAGCCTCAAGTTGGTCACCTGTAGAGAGGTTGGTAAATGGAGAAAGGTCTCTCCAAACCTCTTCCATACCGCCAGCCATTCCAGGGAAATCTTCGGGGGCGGTCATTCCAAATCGAATCAACATTCGCTCGTATACGGCGTCCTCTCCATTGATGTCAAGCCAGGGTTGCGTTGGGTCCAGTTCGACAGCAGGAGCGATGTAAAGTGCAACGATACTTGGGGGTATGTCGGGTATTGGCCCTATGCCTGGAACGCCATTGAGTGAGAGGAATCCGTAGAAGAACGCTAGGCATTCTCTGTCTGTCAAATCCATCAACGGTCCACTTCCTGCGGTAGAACAGTTCATGCCGTGTCCAGTTTCGTTAACTTGCCATCCAGCAGCTTCAAACGGTGTTGGATCCAAGACCAGTGAACCTTGAGCAGCGATCACCATCTCATCGAGCGCTAAGATGTCGATGGTTCCATCAGGTTGGCGAGTGATTTTATCCGGCACTCCTTCGGGAAGAACATCCATGTTTTGTCGGAAAACATCGATGGCAGCAAATACTTCCGGGTCGAGAACATCTCCTTCAATAAGCAGATTTGCAGGTTCGCCCTCATCGGCAAATCTCTCTGATATTTCATAGACTCCAATCGCAAAATCAGAGCGCTCATCCAAGAAATCCTCGACAGCGAAATCCCCTTCGAGTTGAGCCATACCCCACGCTGCTGGAATGGTAAGCAGGAATGCTATGGTGGCAATTATGGCTGATTTACGAAACGTTCCTGAGTTGAGAGCGATACTTTGCAGCCATTCCTCAGGGACCAAGTGAGTAACACCTGCTTTCTCTTCGATACTCTTGTTACGTTTTACGAGCCATTCATCTACAGATAACCGAATCATCGGCACCCACAAACCGGTGAGCAGGAATGCAGAGAATATGCCGAGTGCTGCCTCAATACCAAATGAGCGAAGCACTGCAATATCGCTAAACAGGTTTGCAGCAAAAGCCGCCATCGTGGTTACAGAGGTGAGACAAATCGCTCGTCCAACACGTTGTAGCGTAATTTCGGCAGATACATGTGAGGTTTTTCCTTTCATTCGCTCCTCTTTGTAGCGATGCAGTGCGTGCAGAGAATCATCAATGCCCAGAGCGAGTACGAGAATTGGTAACAGATTTGAGAATTGTGAACGAGCAATAATCGAAATTCCAAACCATGAGGTGATGGTCGAGAAGTGTCCAATCATTCCTTGCATCCAGACAAGAGCAGTTCCCAGAGCAAACATGACGATGACAACATCAGACACTCTACGTAGACTGACATACAACAATCCAACAATCGCCAACCCCATCAAAATGACAAGCCCCGCACTTGCTTGTAATTCTCGATTGACCTCAACATTCACGCCTTGTCCAAGAAGCAATGTAATGGTCGTCCGGTCGTGAGAGCGTAAGTGGCCTTCCAAATCCATGTACGACCATTCAGTGGAACAACCCGTCCCCTCCTCTTCCATGAGTTCTATGCAATACTCTTCGGTATACTGAGGAGGGTGGAGGACGAGGGTGCCATCAGCGACACGATAACCTCCAATTTTAACACCGTCTTCTGAGAAATCAAGGCTCTTTTCCTGTAGAGCGTCTTTCCAAATGACTTCCCAACCCATTTCTTCGAGGGTTCCTCGGTCAAACTGGACTAAGAGCCAAGTTGAGGAAGCAGACCATCGACCGTTTGCAACAAATGCGTCTTGCCATGTTCCGTTGCTGTTGAGTGAGCCACCAACCGGTCCGGTCTGCAATGCATTCATGTCCGCAACAAACCCTCTATCAAGCGATAACCATCTTAGGAAATTGTTGTCCGATGCTTCAGCCATTCGGGCTGCTGCCATGTCGATGTGCTGCTGAGTGACATTCTCATCATCAAATTCCAGACAGTCAAGTATGCCACAATCTGTCCAGTTCGTTGGCGGTTCGGTGACGATACCAAGTGTGGTCAGACCTGGTTGAGTGAGAATTGAGGAGCCGTTCATGAAACCACGAAAATGGTCGGAGAGTGAGATGGCACCCGGTGCTTGGTTCCCAGTCACGTCATTGACCAGTGGTTTCATGGCTTTGCTTAACGGGTGTTCTTGGACAAGGTCTACTTTTGAGTCGATTTCTTGAAGCAAGGTGAGGTTCATGATGCCGGCCGTTGGTGCGTTAATTCCCCCCCAAGGTTCACCAGCATCAAGCATTTCAGTGACGCTGGGGAGTGAAGAATAATCCGGTGCTCCGTCGCTCATTCGGGCTACGGGAGTCCAGTCTTCTAATGCAGGAACATAATCTGGATCTCGTGCAGAAACCAAAAATCCGAGAATGATTTCAGAGTTTGAAAATTCGTCATCAATAATCGCTTGGGCTTCAAGCTCTGGAGAATCCATTTCATAGGATTCCATGTCAATTGGTTGCAGAGCAGTCAAGACCCCTGGTATCATGAGAATGCTAAGTAAAAATACCGAGACGTGAACTCTTTTTCGATGAGGGATGAGCCATTTGGCAAACTTAGCAAATGAACCACTCATGCCTGATGGTCAGCACTTCTCCTTTTGAATTGATGTTTTCAATCCCCAGCAAGTATCGCATCGTTGCTTTCAAACACCGTCTCGTTATGGAGCGAGTATGGCTACACTCATCATCTTGAATCATCAACCATACGACGGAACCGATGTTACTTGGAATGCACTACGTTTGGCTCGTCAGTTAAACAGCGACGGAGTCGAAGTTCGGTTGTTTTTGATGAACGACAGCGTTGACCTGGCACGAGACGGCATACAGCCGCCTGAAGGCATCGAAGACATGGTAGCGATGACCAAGGATTTGATTGCCAAAGGTGTTCCAGTCAAAGTCTGTGGAACCTGTCAAAACCGTTGCGGCGTGCTCAAAGGTCAGCCGTATTACGAAGGCGCACAATTCTCAACCATGGCTGAATGCTCAGCATGGGTTCAAAGCAGCGAGAAAGTCCTCACCTTCTAGTCAGAGATTTAATTCGGTAGCAAGCGCATCTGCCAAATAGTGGTATTCATCGACGTGATTGTAGAGTTGAGCAGAGATTCGAATGTAACGGCCCTTGGGCGACTCCCAAGTCCATACGGGGATTTGGATACCGTATTTCTCCAAAAGCACTTCATGAAGCGGATCAGAATCATGCAATGGAATCCCTCCACTCGAATCACTTGGTAACGGCAAGGTTGCGATACATGCAATCATGTCATCAGGGCATGGTTGGTTAATGCCAAGACGTTCGCACAGAATGTTTCGACCTACAAGTGCCAAGTCATGGTTTTGTTTCATGATTGCAGGCCATCCACCTTCAACCATTGCAGCCATGCCTTCTATGACGACTGGTATAGAGCAATGTCCCGAGAAGTCACGCGTCCCAGTCCAATCAAATTCATGCCTAAACCGAGTTGTATCACCAAGTGGAAACGTCATTCCGTGACTGATGGTAAGGGGGTGGATTTTGGCTTGAAGGTCTTTACGAACATGCAGGAAAGCTGTTCCTTTTGGAGCGCACAACCATTTGTGACAATTGCTTGTGGTGAACGAAGCGCCGAGTCGGTCAAGCTCAAGTGGAATCATTCCAATACCATGTGCTGCATCCAACATCACATGAACGCCTTTTGCTTCCAAATCGTGAACAATTCTCTCAAATGGCATCAATAAGCCAGTCGGGCTGGTAACGGTATCTATGAGGGCGAGAGCCGTTTTATCCGTTACTTGAGACATAACTGCATCATAGGCGACGTCAGCATGTTCAAGAGGGAAAGGAATTCGACAGGTGACCACTTTGGCACCCCATCTTGTGGTAACATATTCTATGGCATTCTGACAGGCCTGATAAGCGTGGTCGGGTACGAGAATTTCATCGCCTTCTGAGAATTTAAGCGAACGAAGTATTGTATTCACGCCGGAGGTTGCATTCTCTACCAATGCTAAATCCTCTGGGTCACAACTTAGCATTTTAGCGAGAGAGATTCGCGCATTCAGCATGGCCTCAGGGGCGATTTTTTCATAGAATCGAACCGGTTCTCGTTCGAGAAGATCCTGCCATTGACGCAATTCATCGATAACAAACTTTGGTGATGCACCAAAAGAACCATGATTGAGGAAAACACATGCATCATCCAGCATCCAGTTGTGAGCTAAATCACTTTTCCGTGGCTTTCCCATGCCTCATCCAAGAAAACCGTTCTCTTCAATCTGCTGACGTAATCCGCATGGCTTACAGTGCACATCATGTCAAGGGAAGATAAATCACTTTCAATACTCGTTCATGTTCTACACAAGGGTAGCGAACAAACAGACCCACTGCAAGCCCTTCCAACAACTTCTTCCTGTTGGATGGGGTTTCGGATAGCCCCTTGCAACCGGTCCGAAT
>CALCOP010000072.1 GCA_937897365.1 uncultured euryarchaeote | reverse complement strand
GACAAATTCAATTTGCTGGTTACGTAAAGCTCGCAACTGCCGATTTTCGCTGGCTCCGTGTATTTGTTCACTCTTCACACCGGTTAACACAAGCATTACGCGTAGTTCTTCCTCAAGTTCCTCTTTCACTGCCGCACCCCAAATGATTTGGGCGTGTGGTGAAATCTTTTCTTTGATAATTTTAGCACATCGCTCAGCTTCTCCGAGTGTTAGATTTGCACCGCCGACAACATTGATGAGCGCCCCTCTTGCGTCAGATGCATCGATATCCAACAATGGTGAATGCAAGGCTTCCATCGTAGCAGCCTCAGCGCGACCAGGTCCAGAAGCAGCACCGAGTCCAATCATAGCAACACCACTTCCGAAATTAATAACGGAGCGTAAGTCCTCAAAGTCAAGATTGACCATGCCATCGATTGTAAGTAACTCTGCAACACCGGTAATAGAACGAACGAGTAACTCATCTCCTACACGGAAAGCACTGGAAATTGGTAGGTCTTTGACACCTTCAATTTCCAATAAACGCTCATTTGGAATAACCAGAATCGTGTCACAATGTTCTCTTAAGCGCTCAAGTCCCCATTCTGCATTTTGCTTACGAAGAGCTCCCTCAGATTGGAATGGATACGTTACAACCGCAATGGTCATTGCACCTTGTTGCTTTGCAAGACGCGCAATTTGGCCAGCAGCACCGGTCCCGGAACCACCACCCATTCCAGCAGTGATGATTGCCAGTTGCGTATCATTCGTGATTCGTCGAAGTACTAATTCGGATTCAAGTGCTGCGGCTTCTCCCTTTGTTGGATCTCCTCCAGCGCCTCTTCCACGAGCAGTTCTTCCAATCAATATCTTCTCATCAATTGGGGACATAAGTAAGGCTTGAGCATCTGTGTTGACTGCATAACCTGTGACATATGAATTTTCAAACAAACCTTCCTCTGAAAGCCTTCCAATAGCATTACAACCTGCACCACCAACTCCATAGACACGTATTCGAGGTTGAAGGGATTCAAGCAGTGCTTGAAGTTCAACTTCGCTGCCTTCTCCTAGCGGAGGAGTAGCAGGATTTGGTGTCGCAATTTCAGATTCAGTGAGTTCCAATACCCGATCAATCAAGTGTCGCATGAGAGTCATGCTTACTCAAGTGACCTTGAATGTGCCGCAACCATAGAGGGCTAAAACATCGGTTTTCGTCGAGTATTTCCCGCACCATCAGTCGCGAAGACCTTCTTGTGTAACTTGGTAGACGCATTCCCCATCAGGTAGATTTGGTGAATCGACCAATCGAGCAATTCTTCGGCCACCCTTTGCTTTGCGTAGGTAGAGCCGGAATGTCGAAGCGTGTGCGAGGACGTGACCGCCGATAGGTTTGGTAGGGTCTCCCCACATTGCATCAGGCTTCGAATGTACTTGGTTTGTTACCAATACCAGGGCATTGTTCACATCAGCAAGTTGTT
Organism: uncultured euryarchaeote; assembly: GCA_937897365.1. Lineage (GTDB taxonomy): Archaea > Thermoplasmatota > Poseidoniia > Poseidoniales > Poseidoniaceae > MGIIa-L1. Next base: position 13,217 of record CALCOP010000072.1, on the reverse strand, counting down.
TCAAATCTTTGAGATGTCGATTCAGTTTTTGCTGTCGGTTTGCAAGCATTCCTCGCCCAATGAATTCAGCACGGAAATGGCTTGTAAGCGAATCAACAATAATCATCTTGACATTAAGTCCCTTACTCATGCGCTTGATCTCATCGACCAAGAGCATTTGGTGAGCAGAGTTGTATGCACGAGCGACGTGAATTCGGGACAATACTTGTTCCGGGTCAAGACCGTGTCCTCGGGCCATTTGTGAGATTCGTTCAGGACGGAATGTATCTTCAGTGTCGATGTAAAAGACATCGCCATCAAATCCACCCTCTTCCATTGGTAGCGTGCAGTTAACTGCGAGTTGGTGGCCGATTTGTGTCTTGCCGCTGCCGAATGCACCATACACTTCAACGAGAGCTTGTGTTTCAAATCCGCCGCCTAACAAGTCATCGATTGACTCCACTTTGGAGGAGAGTTTGAGCACTTCTCGCCGTCGTTCAAGTAGCGCTTCACCGGAGACGAAGCCACCGATATTTGCCATCTTTTTTGCGCCACTGATGATCTTTGTAGCAACTGCTTCACCCAGTTCTGCTTGGTCTGCAAGATCGCCGGGTGACATGACTGCGAGGGCCAAGAGTTCATCGAACCCAGCTTCACGGAGTTTTTCTGCAGTTGCTGGACCTACGCCAGGGAGGTCTTCGATGAGGGGTTCGGGTGCGTCCTCTTCAGGTGGCATCAATACAGGTGCTTCTTCCTTAGGGTCTTCATTGTTTTCAATTTCTACTTTCGCTGCTTTCTTTGATTTGGTTGCCATTTCTGTTCACTTCCAACCTCTGCTGGACTGGCAACGGTATATGAATAGCAGAAACAGGGCGCGGCTTTAATGGTGAAATTTTGAAGGCATTTTGAGACTTGTAAAGACCTTACGTAACGGCTTTATTTCACTTTAAGTTCACTTTTTTAAAAACGCAAAGTGAACATTGGCCCTCTTTCTTCATGCTTCATCCGGGTTTGCAGCTATCGGATTAGGCTCACTTTCATCAGGAGTATAAACGATGCTAACAAGGTGGTCCACATTCACTTGTTCATTCCCATCGCCATCTGCTGAAATTTCGACTTCAAGCTTCCAAGTACCCGCTTCAATGAAGTTCTGGTTGTGCAACCAGTTCGCATCTTGTCCGTCACCAACTTGTTCCGGGGGAGACTCAGCCGCAATGATATCTGTTGAATTGAGCAATCTCCATGTTATAGTGATTGACTGACCACCAATTCCGAACGTGTTCGGATTGTTTGTAACCGTCGAATCAATTCTTATTTGGTTCGGTGTGTCACATTCGCAGTCAGGTGTGGTTTCAATGTTCATCATGTTTGGGTTTGCAGTGTTCGTATCGGTCCACGTTATTTGCTTATCGATACGGATTGTTATATTCTCATAGTTTTCATTTCCTTGGTCATCGATTGCTCCAATGGCGGCATCGAATAATCCATGTGTCAGGTAAGTGTATGTTATCTCTCCACTGTCTGCTGTATTTTCGATTGCACTTGAGCCATCTCCAGGTATGAAATAGTATGTTTCAATTTGACCTTCGGAGGATTTTGTGTAAGAGAAGTCAAAAGAAATATCAACTCCAGTTTCCGATACTTGTTGATTTTTCTCTACCACCTCTTCGATTGTCCCCGAAGTCGTCTCATAGTATACTATCAAGTCGATAGCACTGCTTTTCTCATTTTCCTCATCTCCACTTAAACACCCTGCAAAGGATGCACTGAAAAGTATCGCGCACATGAGTAGCGAGAGGGTCAAGCGAGTTCGCATGGTTGATGACAAACGGTTCTTCTTCATCAATCCAATGCCGGTATTTGGCGATTTTATACGAAAAACGCACAATAACGCGTAAAAATACATGACGGGGTCAACGGTACATTGAAGAATGGGAGGAGTTCAGCCGTGGACATAACGAGGTGGGGTAGTCTGGATATCCCGTCGGGCTCATAACCCGGAGATCGATGGTTCAAATCCATCTCTCGTTACCAAACTCAATACTCGTAGTAGTCATGTTGTGGTTTTAGTAAATCCATTGCAGCTTCTAATCGGGAGTTTGCGGCCGCCTCTCCGCGTTGGATTGCACCGATTTCTTCGGCAATACTTTTGATCAGAAGTTCGCATTCATCGGAATTTCCTACGCCTGATTGAATTGCCTCTTTCAACACTGTCTGTACTTGTTGAGCATCGACTTCAGGCAGATGAAGCGGTTGAAAGAGGAATTTGCCATTGTAAAGAATAACTGGACCGGCACTTTTGATGGTCGAGAGGAATCGGTTGACCAACTTCTTTTCATAACCGAGGAGTTGACACGCTTCCATAGCACTGGCAACATGTCCTGAAGAGAGTTTTTCACATGTTGCAAATGCTTTCATTGCTCCACTTTTTTTTCCTGCTTTTGCGTAGATTTTTCCTGCCCGCCGATAGTCTTCTGCAGGGGGCGTCATTTTTTCAAGCAATTGTGGCGCTCCAGACTTGAGCATTCGAATCAATTTCTTCCGCTCACGGTGGAGGATTTTCACACTTGCGACTGCTCGTTTTACTTTTTCACGTGCTAAGAACACATCACAAAGAATTCGTAATCCTTTGACTAGCATGATTTGGTTGTCTGCAGTTCGCTTTTTTTGTGCCAAAAACATCTCAGTGAACTGTGTAGCCATAACCTCGGACATTTCCATACGTCCTTCAAGGACATACCGCTCCAGTTGAAGAAGAGTTTGGGCGGGATCATTCATTCCAAACATGGCGACAATCAATGCAATGGGTGATGACCTATGATGCCTTTGCCTCCTCGCCCGATGAATTCAGATAATGTGAAGATTCCTCCTCTTGCCTTCTTTTGGAGCCTTGGCGTTTATGTGCCCGAGTCCATGCGAGGCCATGAATGGTCGAGCGTGTATTGCCGTTACAGGTACTCCTGGCACAGGTAAAACCTCACTTTGCCATGAACTCAAAGATACATTCCCAGTGCTTTCATTGCAAGATTTAGCCGAACAGCACGCCTGCATAGCCTCGACAGATGCTGTTGATGGAGCTGCACCAGTTGACATCCACCAATTGTCAGAAAAGTGGGAGTATCAAGGAGATGGAATTACGTTCATTGACGGACATCTTTCCCATTTTTTGGATGTTGATGCAGTTGTTCTTTTGCGTTGCCATCCCGTCGAACTCAAGAAGCGATTACAGAATCGTGACTACCCTGCTGCAAAGGTTACCGCCAACGTCGAATGGGAACTCCTTTCAGGGACATGGGCCGAACTGTTGGAATTCGAAATTTCACAACCGCTTCTTGAGCTTGATACGACGACGACTTCCACTGAAAAATTGCATACAAAGATACGTTCATGGATCGACAACAAGTTCCCTTCTCAATCGCTTAAAGAATCCAGTTCGACAGCGATAGATTGGATGTAAGTCGATATTTTTCTGGCTGAGGAACCGCAACAACAAACACCCCTCGGTTACGGCCGAAGGTTGAGAATCATGGCTTTGGAGAAACTGAGAGACACCTGGGAAGGAATTTTGAATCCCATATTAGAGTCGTTATCTGGAGTAAAACCGTCGACAGTAACTTGGGTTGCCTTACCTCTTGGAATACTTGGTGGGCTCGCCGTTTTGACCGCAGAAAACTCGACACATGGTGCGAACATGTTGTTCGGAGGCGGCCTTTTGATTATCATGGCCATGGCACTTGACGGTTTAGACGGTCCATTGGCTCGCAAGTATGGGAACGTTACTCGCTGGGGAGATTATCTCGACCATACTTTTGACAGATTACTCGATGCGGTTTGGATTCTGTGCATCTCAGGTTCAGTTTTCGTCGGCGATTTCGTACTCGGATTATCTGCTGCTTGGCTCACACTTCTCGGCTCATACATGGGCACACAAGCACAAGCAGTTGCGGGTTCACGAAATTATCGCGGGTTTTCAAGAGCGGATAGAACCATACTTTCGATCGTGGCGATTTTCTTAACTGGAATCTTCATCTATGCTGGAGTTGACGATTTCGGTGTGTTTCCTGGAATACTTGACCACATCTCAATTAACCCACTGAGTGTCATTGTTTTGATTTCCGCATTTGGTGGCTTGTGGACATTCCTCGTACGATTTTTACAGGCGAAAACAGAGATTACTCGAATCGATAATGAAGACCCTTTGCCGCAACCAAACCAATCTTTAGAATCCGAATAATTTCATTACACCGGTCACCCCGTAGGGGTGTGTTGAAACCCTTCTTTAGTCACGGAATATGCGACATGCTCATAACCGTTGCATGAGACAAGAGTATTGATGACAGACAAATTGCTCGGTAATGATGGCAAGAGAAAAGCGATTTTCCTTGTTTTTTGCATGCTTCTTGCATTAGCGCCTCTCAGCAACGCGTCTGCTGAAGATGCAGGTGCACCCGAACGTCTTCAGGCTCAAGATATCACTGCTGTTTTCGACCCTGCATCTGAGACGACGACGATTTCATGGAGGAACATTGATTTCGATGGTTCTGTGCTCCAAGGTCTGTTTTCCGCAACATACAATGTCTATCGCTCTGATGAAGCCATCACTCCATCAACTGTCGGTGATTTGACACCTTTTGAAACAGGAATAATTGCGTGCTCTTCGATTGAAGTTGTTAACGACGCTTTCAAATGCCGTGGAATTAACGGCACGGTTGCACCCCATTCTACATCATTTCTCGTATCTCCTGGCGTCAATGACAGTTTCTATTATGCAGTCACGACAACACTTGGTGATGGAACCGAATTGTTTGACTTAGATGGTGACGCTTCAGCAACTACGCTACCGGTTGTCGAGCAAACCACTCCTATTCGAACACCATACAACATCATCGGTTCTTTCGACCCAGATACCAGCAACACCTCGCTACAGTGGGTAAACTACAACGATATTTTCCCAATCCTTCCTGAAACGGGTGATGATGCTTACTCCATTCACATCTACAGGACAACGTATCCAGTGACGCGTTCTAATGGAGCCAACATGCTTGCAGTTGAGACTCCCGTCGCAGTTCTTCCCGCAGGTGTCTCTTCATTGACGCTTGCTATACCAGAAAGCACCGATAGAGATGCGTATTATTCCGTGACATACTTCCTTCCAAATTGGACGGATTCAGGTATGGATTACGAAGATGTGCGCTTCCTTTCGAACAATGCTATGACTTCTGCAATCATTGAAGATAACATGCCTCCAGCGGATGTTAGCTCGATGTATGCTCAGTTTGTTCCGGACCCGTCAACAGGTGGTGGGACAACCACAGTATCATGGAATGACGTGACTGGAGAAACCGGTGAGTCATACCGTATTTACATGTCAGGAACACAGTTTAACACCATTCTTCGCTCAGACGTTCAGTTACTTGCGACCATTTCAGAAGGGGTTGAGTCCTTTGAATACGAAGTCCCCACAGGTCGTCTTGGCAACGCTTACTATTGCATTGTTACCGTAGATTTGTATGATGTATTCAGCACTGACATTTCGGCTAACGCCTGTTCAGATGCAGTGAATGAAGACGCTTTTAGCCCATGGATTGCTGAACCAACGAATGTTTATGCAGAGTTTATCGGAAACCAAACAACCCGTGTCAGTTGGACTGACCAACTGGGTGTTGAAGGAGAACGCTACCATATTTGGACCGCTGGATTCCGAGTTACTGGCGACCAATGGGCTCTTCAAAATGATTCTCTCACATGGCTTGGATCTGTAAGTGACGGCATCGGCTTCTTCGATGTATCACTAAGTGAAGGTCTGTCTGGAAGTCAGCCGTTTTATTTTGTAACGACTGAAGCATTGTATGGTCACATTTCGGGAACATACATGGACATGCGCTTATCCCAAAATTTCTTCCAAATAACTGCAGATAACAAGGAAGATACCGTACCTCCAGGGAAAGTTGAACTCAAAGAGGTTCAATCAATCGGCCCATTAAAGAAAGTCAGTATTGAATGGTTTAACGACGGATTGGAGGCCAATGAAACATACCAAATCTGGCGGCACTATGGAGAGCCGTTCGGTGAAGATGAAAGTTTGATCAGCTACACATATGACGCAGGCTGGGAACTTGCTCTCGATAATATTCAAGCAGGAGATTCTCAAGAGGTTTCCTTCTATCGACAACTCGCCCTGCCAGATGACGTTGACCGTGATGTCTGGTATGCAGTGACACCGACCGATAAATGGGGCAACAATTTCCCGGAGCTATACGCTGGAGTTGGGGCTAATTCGATCAAGGTAACAGAAGACACGAGACTCCCAACCGCAACACTTTCGCTCATCAATGAAGACAATGAAGCATTTACAAGTCCGTCTTTAATTGCTGGAGATTACAAGGTGCAGATTGAATTTAGTGAATTAGTGGGGCCTGATCCGACCATTAACATCACGACAGTCGATGGTGGAGATATTTCCAGTGGCACAAAGGTGATGTCATTGATTCAAGAGAACTTAGGAAATCCCGACCGTGGACCAGTATATCAACTTGATTTTTTCATTACGACCGCCACGATAGCTGGGCAGATGGTTTTTGAAGTTGAGATGGAAGATTTAGCCAGCAATCAAGCCTCGCAAATTTGGAATGACCGTGCCGTTGATGCGGTTCCACCACAAGTTACGATATATTCTCCGTCATCAAGTTCGGATAGTGGTTCCAAGTATCTTTACGGAAACAATGTCCAAGTTCTCGCAGGTGCAGAAGATGATGTTCGTATTGATTCATTCCAATACAAATTTACCTACAACTATGGGACTGGTCAGGCAGTTTCAACGCCATGGACTGAAGCTACAACAGTCACCAACCTCAATGGTGACAACAGTTCTCTGGTTCTTGATTTAGAGTTCTCAGCCGGTAATTTCCTTCCTGGACAGCACGCAGTCTTTGTGCGAGCAATTGATTCCGCAGGTAACGAACGTTCGACATCGGTGATTTTTGTCGTTGACGAATGTCGCAATCGGATCGATGGAACAACATCGTGTAACTATGTCGAATCTCTTCAACCAGAGCCTGAACCAGTCGTTGTAAATCCTTCAATGACAGATCCTCCTTACATTTTGGTTTGGGTTTTAGCAGGAATTTTCGTCTTCTCTCTCCTCGTTATGATTTTGGTAATTCAGACCAGTATGAGTGGTCCAAAGAAGAAGCGAAGTGATGATGATGAAGACGATGAAGATTGGATGTCTGAATTTATTGGAACTTCTCAAGACCTCGATATGAACTCGGTAACCGATACAAGTGTCCAATCTTCGGAGAAGTCTATGCAACCTGAACCGGAAGAAGAGGAAGAGGATGAAGAGGATCCATTTGCAGTGAATGTAGTGACTCGCAAGACACGTTCAAAGAAAGAAGCTCCAGAACAATTAGTCATTGAAGACGATGATGAAGACGACGGTATTGACTGGGGTGAATACGATGACGAGGAAGAGGAAGAGGAAGAAAAGCCTGTTTCGAAGAAGCGTTCTGTTGGTCGTCGTGCTGCACCTCGGAAAGCACCAAAACGGCGCAAGGTCGGACGTAAAAAGAGCGAAGATTGAACCTCTACTTAGGCGGTGAAGTCAAGGGCTGACACCTCTTCGACCCGATTATGTCGGAAGCCGAGACAGTCAATGTGACCAATGATTTGACTGAGGAAATTGAACATGTAATGGAACCCTTTACTGCATCGTTTGATCCGAGAAAGAACAAACTCAATTTCCTTTTACTTGCAATGCCAGTTGCAATATATGCAAATTATCAGCACATGGGTGAACTCGCGTTCTTGTTTTCAATGGTAGCAATCATGCCCCTTGCCTTCCTTATGGGGAAGGCAACCGAAGAAATTGCACTTCGAACAGGCGAAGCGATTGGAGGCCTCCTCAATGCAACTTTTGGTAACGCCGTTGAGATGATTATTGCAGGATTGGCTTTGTATACGGCATCTCAAAATGAAGAACTCCGTGAAACGATGATTACCGTCACTCAAGCATCGCTCATTGGCTCAATACTTGGTAATCTCTTGTTGGTACTTGGACTGGCAATGGTCTGGGGTGGAGTAAATCACAAAGTGCAAAGGTTCAGTCAAGATGCAGGACAACTGAATGGTTCCCTTTTACTGCTCGCAATTGTTGCCTTCATTATACCCAGTGCAGTTCATCATTCAGGCGGTTCGATGGGAGATGTTGCTCACCTCTCGCATTACACCGCGATTGTGTTGTTAATCATCTATGGGTTGGCATTACTCTTCCAACTCAAAACGCATGCTGATGTATTTGCAACCGAGGCAGTACATCATGGCCATGAAGATCCTGAAATGGAAATCAAAGATGCTTGGATTCTTCTCCTGCTTTCAACTATACTCGTAGGGTGGATGGCACATATCTTGGTTCATAGTCTTGAAACAGCGGTTGAAAAATGGCATGTTCCTGAACTGTTTATCGGTGTTATTTTATTGCCCTTTTTCGGTAATGCTGCTGAACACTTTACTGCGGTTTTGGTCGCTGGAAAAGACAAGATGGATCTCTCAATTGCTATTGCGATAGGCAGCAGTGTTCAAATCGCTCTCTTTGTCGCTCCCGTAATGGTCCTGTTTGCTTGGGCATTAGGCGTCACGTTGACCTTAGAATTTGGTTTGCTTGAGACTGCTGCGACATTCATTTCGGTCTTGGTTGCGAATTCAATTATGAGTGATGGAAAATCAAATTGGCTTGAAGGTACAATGCTGCTTGCAAGTTACATCATCTTGGCGTTAGCATTCTATCAAATGTGAGGTGTCATTCTTGGGTCAAAGGAAAATCATTGGTTACTCGATGGCGGTTTTTGCTGTTCTCGTCATGGTGCTTGGAACTGTAGGTTACACTGTCGAGGGAGAGGTAGAAAATATCCCTACACCCAATGTTGACGGTTTTGTTTTCTTTTCAGATGAAGCATTACCAGGTAATCCAGTCGCTCTTTTTGTGAGCGCAGAGACAACCATTACTTGGGACCGTGATGATATTTTTTTAGTCATTGCAGATGAATCAAAGAAGAACCAGTGCGATGGCATCATAGCAAATCAAGGAGCATTTCTCCAGTCAGAGTCGGGCAGCCAAACATGCCAATACGGTGATACTGGGTACGAAGTAACCTCGACTGACGGAACGAATGGAGCACAATGGCATGTCACCTCAGGGACATTTTACGCAGGTATAGGTACTCAATCAGGAGACTTGCCCGCGGGAACGGAAGTCAACATTGACTATGAGGTGAAACTTTCAGCATCTTTCCCATCCTACCTGTTCGGCTTCCTTATCGGTATTGGCGGATTGGGACTTTCACGAATGAGTTAATCATTCCACGCCTTCGTAATACGTTTCAACCGCAAGATCCAACTCATTCCAAGCCAATGCTTCATCGAGCGTTTGTGTCTGGCCATTCAATCGAACGGCCTGACCATCCACCCACATGTCCAAGCATTCAGCGCCGTTGAAGACCAGGTTTGCAAGATGGCGATTACCTGAACGTCCAAGAGGACGCATTCGAATATCGTTAAGATTCCAAACTGCCCAATCAGAACTTCCCTTCGAGGCCATGGTAAACGTCTCTGTAGCTGGGAGTAGTGATGGGTCCCAATGGTCGTGCCGTTGAACCAGTGAAGCAAGTCGAGCCTCTGCAAGCATATCTAATCCGCTTCCGGATGAAGCCGAACCATCGGTTCCGATTCGTATATCGACTCCAGCCTCAGCATGTGCTGGAAATGACATGGTTCCTCCACATGCTAATTTCATGTTCGATGATGGACAATGTACGGCCGTTGCTTGATGCTCCGCTAAAATGCGAATCTCATTTTTCTTCACCCACGAGGCATGAGCGCAGATTGTTCCGGGTTTGAAAAAGTCGATATTGTCGAGGTATTCAACGGGATAGAGTCCAGTTCTCTCGTGACAATCTGAGATTTCTTTGCGTGTTTCACTAACGTGAATGTGAAGTCTTGCATTCCTTTTTTCAGCAAGTTCTGATGCTCTTCGAAGGGTTTCTTCACTGCACAGATAAATGGAATGCGTAGCGATTGCATATTGAATTTTATCTTCCGTCTTTTGATTTTTGAGTAGTGTGTCGAGTTCATCGAGAGCGGAGACAGCATCGGGGTGTGAAGGTAAAGCAGCATCGCTAACAGGACCGCCAACCAATCCTCGTAATCCGGCATTACTCAGCACTTTTCCAGTGACTGCTGGATAAAAATACATGTCTGCGGCGAAAGACGAGCCCGTGCGAATCATTTCAGCGGCAGCAGCTTGTGCACCAATCCGAACATACTCCGGATTCAAGCGTGCTTCAGTGGGGAAAATGGCCTCGTTAAGCCATCGATGAAGTGGGTAGCCATCACTGAAATCTCGTGCATTGAGTTGCATTGCTAAATGAGTATGCCAATTTTGTAGACTTCGAGTAATGAGTCTGCCGGACCCATCAATATCTTGCTGAACATCTTCATCGCCTTTCGATTCAGACCACGCTCCGTCTTGGTGTAAGAGAACGTCGCCAATGTGTTTCTGCCCACTTTCATCATACAAGATAGCGTTACGATAACGCACACTTGTATCTTCGGCCATGGTTACGGGTTAGGCTCAACCCTCATGAACGCTTTCAACCGCTTGCCTTATGATGATTCGTCACAGCGGAGGGTTTGCGCCACTGTGGCTTAGCTGGTATAGCACCTGATTCGTAATCAGGAGGTCGGGAGTTCGAACCTCCCCAGTGGCTCTTATTGGTCGACACTTCGAGCGATGTTCAAAGTAAAAGCTTCTGCACTTGCCTCAAGACTTGCAACAGCGGGAAGTGACTTTCCAGCAATATAGTCTAAGCAAGCACCTCCACCGGTTGAAAGATGTCCCATCTTATCTGCAAGGCCGTGCTTTGCGATGAGAGTCGCTGTATGTCCGCCACCAACAACAACATATCCTTGAGATTCGGCACAAGCATTCAACATCTCAACGGTTCCAAATGCAAAATCTGGTACTTCAAAGACACCTGCAGGCCCGTTGAGGTGGATGGTTCCAGCGGACTTAATGGCGGAAGAAAGGTTGCGTATTGACTGAATACCGATATCGAAAAGCGGAGCATCAATTGGAAGTTCCGAGATAGAAAGATCGACACGATTGTCTTCGATATTTGCTGCAACATCAACCGGAAGGTGAATTTTTTCACTAAAATCACTCAGTAATGACTTCGCAGTTTCAACGGTTTGGTGCCAGTTTTTACCGACCTCATTCACTAGGAAATCGTGATTAACAGTCCCAATTTTGAATCCAGAAAGTTCCAGAAGTAGATTCGCCACGCCTCCAGTCGGCCAAACTTCGTCACAGATATTATTCCTCAGCATGTTATCTGCAACGAGAATTGAATCGTCGACTTTGATTCCACCTAATACAGCAATACATGGCCGGGCGGGGTCATCTAAAGCGAGATCGAGTTTGGTAATTTCATTTTTCATTAACTCCCCAGCAACGCAAGGAATGAGGTGAGTAAAACCCACTCCAGATGGTGTACTGCGATGGGCACAGGCAAATGCATCATAGACGAAAACATCGGCTACGCTGGCAAGGTTCTGTACCATTCTGGTTTCGGCATGCGTATTGAAATCACCCTTTGTGTTGATTTCTTCATCATACATTCGAACATTGTTTAGCATGAGAATATCGCCACACTCAAGGTTCTCAATTGCATTCATTGCTTTTTCTCCACACAGGTCATCGACCCATTTTATCGAACGACCGAGAAGCCGCCCTAATTCACGTGAATGTCCGAGCGTCGAGGTGAAATCTTTCTTTCCAGGTCGAGATTGGTGGGCAAGCAAAACCACTTTCGCACTCGTCAACCGATTGAGGGTGGGTAGAATCGCCCGAATGCGACTTAGGTCGAGGAAGGATTTGTTCACAGGGTGAAGAGGACAATTGATATCGACACGCACCAGGACAGTCTTATTGTCAACATTGACATTGTCGAGGCTCAAGACACTCGCCATCAAGCGTTCCAAGCGCCCTCGGCTTTTGATTCCAGCGGCTAAAATCCCACAGTGGAGTTTTGTCACAACTGTCCAATCGCGCGTCTCAACCCTCGGAACGGCGCGAAAGGTGATAAAGCCGTAAAGTTCGCTGTCAAAGGATGGCACGAGAGGCACCCAAAGAGGATGAATCCCTCAAAGGCCCTCGACGCCGTGCCAGCACCAGTACATCCGCATTTGGCGTCTCAAAGCGAGAAGGGCATGATGCCTCAGTCTATTACGGTAGTCGACTCTATGATGGCATTGTTTCAAGCCGTGAGGTTGGTGAACCTCAGGAATTACCCCCGAATCTTGCAAATACTCTTCATGTTGCTGATTCACGTCATTTGGATTTGCCGGATAACTGCGTACATCTCGTTGTCACATCACCGCCATATAATGCCAGCAAGGCCTATGATGAAGATCTTTCATTAAGCGAATATCTCGAATTACTGTATGATGTCTTTGCTGAATGTTATCGAGTTCTAACTCCTGGCGGCCGCATGGTTGTCAATGTTGCCAACCTTGGCCGAAAGCCCTACATCCCCCTTTCAAGCCACATCAATATCATGATGAATCAAATCGGATTTTTGATGCGAGGTGAAATCATCTGGGATAAATCGGCCAGCGCAGGTTCATCCTGTGCTTGGGGTTCCTTTCAAAGTGCGAGCAATCCGTGTTTGAGAGATGTTCATGAGTATCTGTTGGTATTCTCAAAGGGGAATTACAAACTTCCTCGCGACAAAGCTGAGCGAACTGAAGGACGAATTGATACAATACCCCGAGATGATTTCATCCATCACACCAAATCGATATGGTCTTTCCCTACTGAACGCGCATCACGGGTGAATCATCCTGCTCCGTTTCCTGTAGAGTTGCCGAAACGATGTATAGAGATGTATTCTTTTGCCGGAGATGTTGTCCTCGACCCCTTTAACGGGTCTGGCTCGACTTGTGTTGCTGCCAAGATGACGGGTCGCATCTACATCGGCGTTGACCTTTCACCCGACTACTGTTCTCTAGCTCAAAAGCGGATTGATGATACAGAGGCTTGGACTGCACCGGTCGTCGAAGTTTAAGCGGAGCCGTTTTGAACGGTTGCCGTCACCCTACAACCATGACCGGCTGGAATGAGGAAGACCTTGCCGGACCAAATGGAGAAGACTGGAGGGTTCCAGTTTCTGAATTAGCCGCCC
>CALCOP010000071.1 GCA_937897365.1 uncultured euryarchaeote | reverse complement strand
CCTTCGTTCATGAAGGCGGCGTAGAGCATGTAGACGGGAATGATGAGCATGATTCCAGCAACCATCAACTCGTTGTCGTTGTCAGGGTCCAATTCCATGAGTACGCCAACAACGGTGTGAATCAAGGCTGTGATGACCAGCCACCACTTTGGCTTCAGTGCTTCAGTTTTCAGGTCCATCTTCAGGCCTCCATATATGGTGTTAGATTCTTATCACTCATGTTGATGGTTCCTCAAGAGTATCTTTAACAGTTGTTGAATCAGAAAGGTGCTTTATGGGGTTTATAGAGGTGATTTATTTTCCTCACTGTTGCTATCATGAACTTCCGCCCGCAATTTTATTGAGTGTATCTCAAAGTAGTTGTTATGGAACTGACACTGATTGTATTCAGCCTGCTTGCAACCTTTCTTGCAGCGGCGTTAACGGTTCCTGCTGGTTTTGGCCTGGCTACGATGATTACGCCAGTCGTCTTTCTTTGGCTTGAACCACATGAAGCGGTGGCAGTTGTAGCCATAGTGCACGGTTCTCACAATGCTTGGAAATTGAAAGCATTGAGAGAGAGTGTCAATTATTCATCCGTGCGTCGATTTGGATGGGCATTAATTGCAGGAGCGCTGATTGGCGCATTTCTCAATACCATCGTTGACGCTGAGCCGCTTCTTCTCCTCGTAGGAGTTGCGCTCGTTGTTCTCCCCTTACTGTCGGTTACAGAGCGTTGGACGAGGTTCCGTTTGCCCGAAACTGAAGATCGCATTGGAGGTTTTGGTTCGGGCTTTTTCGGAGGGCTTACAGGTCATCAAGGAGCACTGCGTGCAATGTTTTTGCAAAAGCGATTGCCGGATAAAGCAGAGTATGCTGCTACTGCAGCTCTGTTGGCGCTCGTTGTAGACGTCACTCGGATTCCTGTCTATGTTGCACTGGGTGGATGGCAAATACTTGATGCAGGCTTTCTCATCGTGGGGCTTGTGATTGCAGCAATCCTCGGTGTGCAACTTGGTAAGATATGGCTTAAGCGATGGAAATCAAAAAGCATACGTCATGGTATACTCATCGCAATAGTCGCAAGTGGCATCCTCTACATACGCGAGGCTTGTATCGCTCTTGGGTATCTGTGAAATTCGCCCAAATGGGTGATTTCATACAATAAGGCAACTTATGCTTTGCTTTCGAGCCACTCTTCGATTTCTTTGCTTGCAAGGATGAGTGTTGGAGCCCAGAGGCCCACAAATATTCCTAATTGTTCATCACCGCTAACGAAGTAAAGATACAAAGATCCTACAACCGATACCATGCTTGCTATTAATCCAAATCGTGCTAATTGTCCGCTCATTTTTTGGTCACCTAATATGTAGATTTACAGTTCACACACTTAATATAATGTTTTTCCAAAATAGCGGTTTTTCGCCTAAAAACGCCTTCTAAACGGGTCAAAGCACTCATATAGTCGTCTCTATGGTGGGAGAAACATGACGCAAATCAGTGAAGACGGCAAGTGGATGTGGAACGGAACCGAATGGGTGCCGAATGAAGAGGATGCAAGTGCAGCCCCGGCAGTCGCCGAAATTCCAGTTGTTGAAACACCGGTTGCAGCAGCTCCGGCAGTCGCCGAAATTCCAGTTGTTGAAACACCGGTTGCAGCAGCTCCAGCAATGGCAGCAGCTCAACCCATGCAAGCAATGGGGCAAATGCCGATGAATAACGGTGGCGTTTGGGCTATTCAAACAGCTGAGTATGGACTCTTTTTCACGAAACTTATCGGTTTCATTTTGACCGCTATCACGCTTGGATTCGGACTTCCTTGGGCGAAGTGTATGTTCTTCAACAAGTGGTCAAGCAAGGTGAAAATTGACGGTCGTTCGATAAAGTTCACTGGAACCCCTATGGGTCTATTCGGAATCTGGGTAAAGATCTGCGTTTTGAGTATCGTGACACTGACACTCTACTACTGGTTCGCCGGTTACAAGCAAGTTGCGAAGTATGTGGACAGTCACCTTACCTGGGCTTAATCCTATTGACCTTGAAAAATCGAGTTAACTCGATATCACTATCCGTGCGTAATCGCTCTGCTTACCAGCACTTGTCGAAGAATCGTTTTTTTCGGCTGGAATAATAATTGACAACTCTCGGCTTATTAGTTTTAATTAAATAGTTAATAGAAAACCGAAGGCCATGAACAACAACCGTATGAGAGTCGTTTTCGTAAGCCTGATTATGATTTTTTCAAGCCTTGCAGGATGCATCGGCGATGAAGATTTGCAAACCATTGAAGAGGTCACTGACCTTATCGAGGACATAGAGAATACCACGATTGACAACACTACTGTCGATCTTGGAGTGTTGGGAACCGTCATGGTTTCAACATACCACGTCGGTGAACTTGTCAAAGGAATCGCTGGCGATCATGTTGAATTGGAATACATGAGTCTTGAAAACATCCCAGTCCACGATTATGACCCATCAATTTCGGATCTTGTCCGACTTGAGAATGCTGATGTGTTCTTCTACCACGGATTGGGACTCGAGCCCTGGGTTGATACGCGATTATCGGATATTACCACGCCTAAGATTCAAGTCCACACCATGCCTTCTGGCGAAGCGACACTCGACTACGAGTCTTTGCTCGTATCTGACCTGTGTGAAACTCTCTCAGAAGGTCCATACGAAACCGTGGAGCTTGTTGATGAAGAAGAACACGCTGATGATGTTGAAATCCACCCTGAATACACGGCATACAACATTACATTCCCTCACGAAGAGCACGATGAC
>CALCOP010000070.1 GCA_937897365.1 uncultured euryarchaeote | reverse complement strand
ACTCAAAGGCGCCGGCCATACTCCTTACTCACGATTTGCCGACGGTAAGGCCGTTTTACGCTCTTCAATACGTGAATTTCTGTGCAGTGAAGCCATGCATCATCTTGGCGTACCTACTACGCGTGCCTTATCTCTTGCAACAACTGGAGAATCGATTATCCGTGACGTAATGTACAACGGAAATCCGGCCGAAGAGCCTGGTGCCGTTGTTTGCCGGGTTGCACCGAGTTTTCTCCGGTTTGGTAGTTTTCAAATTCATTCATCTACCGGTGATAAAGCGACCCTGAAAACCTTAGTTGAGCATACAGTATCGAACCATTTCCCATCGCACACATGTGATGATGATGACGGGCTAATCGCCTGGTTAAGTCATGTTGCTGAAGAAACTGCACTGATGGTTTCGCATTGGATGCGTGTTGGTTTTGTTCATGGAGTAATGAATACCGACAACATGTCCATTCACGGCATTACCATTGATTACGGACCGTATGGATGGCTTGAAGATTACAATCCAGGTTGGACGCCGAACACAACAGATTCCTCTACCAGAAGGTATCGTTACGGTCAGCAACCACAAATCGCAGCATGGAACATTGCCCGTTTGCTTGAAGCCATGGTACCGTTGATGGAGGCACCTGAACGTTTGCACGATGTTCTTACCGCATACACAGACAGTTTTGATCATCATCACAATCAAATGTGGGCAGATAAATTAGGCCTTGATTCTTTTTTAGAAACCGATGAAGAAATGGTTCGAAACCTCAACGGTCTTTTGCAGGAAGTCGAAACAGATATGACCATCTTTTTCCGACTGCTTTGCTCACTTCAATCACCCGATATTTCTGCCATTCAATCAGCTTTCTATGATGAATCGTCCATTCCCATACAAGCTTGGAATGACTGGCTCAAGGCTTGGTGGAGTAGAGTCGACGGTCGTCCAAATCGGAAAGTGATGTTACAGGTGAATCCAAAATACGTATTGCGAAATTGGATGGCACAATTAGCCATTGACGCCGCTGAAAAGGATGATTATTCTGTATGCGAGTCCCTGCTTCAACTGCTTGAAAATCCATACGATGAGCAACCAGAATGTGAAGACGAGTGGTTCCAGAAACGTCCTGAATGGGCGCGTCACCGAATCGGTTGCTCAATGCTTTCGTGTTCGAGTTGATTTTTTCCGGTGCAATCTTTCTATAGTCGCTCTATGAGGGTATGATGTGTCAAGTGAAGGAAACTTTTGGGATGCCGTAGTTCCATCAAACGGAGAGCCCGAAAGAATTGTCGAACCAACAGTTCCAGACTACATCGCAAGAGAACCTCAAGAATTGCATGCCAAAGTAGTTTCCAAAACTGCTCTTTTCATGATTATCGTGGGTCTTTTCTTTGTGAGTTTACCCTTTGCATTGCTCACATTCGATGTCGGTAATGCCGGTAATACTGATGATTGCTGGGGCTCTTTGGAATATTTAGAAGATGAACAATTGCATTGTGTAATTAGTGACGAATCCAGTCAGGTGACGTATTCATACAGCGGCGATCATGTCATAGCATCGCACTTTTCCTATATTTATGGTTACTTTTCCGAGACTCTTCGCTGGGAAGTAATCGGAGATGGAGGAGTAGTTGGATTTGCTGAGTTTGATTATTATGCAGACGGTGAAGATTCTGATTGGTTCGTTTATCACCATTGTGAGTGGATGGGTGGCAGTTCTCAAATGGAACAATGGTATTGCGCAGAAAATGAACAATCAGTCTCTATTGACGGATATCCGTATTCAAATTATTATTGTGAATCCCGAGCCACGCATTGGTATTGCACGGATTCCTTTGGTCAGAACTCGAGTTTTTCCGACACTTCCAATGAGACGCGTGCAGGTCCAGAAGTTCTCGATAACTGGATGTATTATTGCATGGCAGTGTCGCTGAAATCACCATTTGACGAGAACACAACAATGCAAGAAGTGGATGACATTCAAAGCAAGCTAATCATGCCAAATTGGTGTGATGAGACTCCAGTCTTTTTGGAAAATGAAAGTGCTGAACCGGTCTTACCATTTTATGGCGAGGCCGTCTACTTGTATCCGAATGGCAATGATAATTACGGCTCCATTGATACAGTTCAGTATACTCAAGAATCATTTCGCTACCAAGTGGTATCGTTGCAAACATACAATGTTGATGGCACTCTCACTGAAGTCAGTGAAAACGCTCAGGGAGGGCTGGGGATAATTGGTCTCGTTCTGATAACTTTGATTAACCTCATCGGCGGATATTCGGTGTACGTTCTTTCGACTGGAAAACATCACATAGAACATCTTGGAGTTGAAAACACGCTCGTTATTTCTAAAAGCTGGAGAAATAAACCAAAGACGGTGAAATCGAAGATATCTCTTGATTCATCATCCCTCTTGGAGACCTACACCATCACTTCAACGAGTACAGACTCAGAGGGGCATACGACAACATCATACAGCCATCATCACCGAATTACGCACGCAAATCGAGCATCTAACAAATTGCCAGATGGGTTTAATACCGAGAAATTACTCAAACTAACAGGACTTGAACTCTCTCCTGATTCATATTGAGCACATGCTTATTATCCGCCACCTACAGGAGCATTTGTTAACATGTCATTTCGGGTTTGTATCGCTTGTTACGGAATACGAGTTTACCCTTATGCAGGTTTCATGACCGGGCAACGTTATCAGTGCCAAGATTGTGATGAGATCATGGTTGTCCCTCTTGAATTTGACACTGAGGCTGACTACAAAGCCTTCCTTGAAGTTGTCACTGATGAATGAAAAAACGGCTTTAAAACCCTCTTTTGCGCCTCTTTTGACGGGGAACCTTCATAATAGAATCAAACAGAAATATTACTGGATGGGATGCGTATGGTTGAGCGAAAGCAGGATGCTTTGAGCACAAATTTCCTTTTGGGATTGATGGATGATGAAGAACAACGGAAAGATGAATTGCATCTCAATGTGAGAAAAGCGCCAAAGGTCAAAGGTGATCAATCGATATCACATCTTGCGAATAGAATCGTCGACGAAGTACGAATTACGACGCCTCGGCAACGGGCGCAAAAAGTGTTGGCGAATGCTGGACTTGCTCCGAAGTCAAACGTGACACGAACCTACAATTCTCACCTTCAGCATGTTGGCAATCGCGCCAGAAAGATTCCACTGAACCAAGAACCGGCCCGAAAGATACGTCGGGTAAAGAAGCAACCTGAGCCTATTCGTCGCCGCCGTTCAATGCGCGGACCCCCACCCGAAACTCGCTCACGCCCTGCTACTGGAATGGAAGATGAGGTTAGGTTGTCTGCACGTGACGCATCCAATTCAAGAGGAAAACGCAGAAAGCGACGAAGTTTTTTGAGGCGTTCTTGATTTCAAAACCGACAAAGGGTGAAAAAGGAGAATCTCTCCCCCAAAACGGGTGAGACGGTGGATATAGCCAATCCAAGTGAAGAACACGCAATGCTACGTGAGATGGTTCGCGACTGGACCAAAGAACATGTTGAACCGCAAGCACTTGAGCATGACCGTAAAGAGGCATTCAATTTGCCACTTCTTCGCTCTTTGGGAGAACTTGGTCTACTCGGAATCAGTGCTGATGAAAAATACGGCGGGG
>CALCOP010000069.1 GCA_937897365.1 uncultured euryarchaeote | reverse complement strand
AACAAACCCAATCTTGTGTATTGCCATGATGCAGACACATTGGCAATTGGTTGTTTGTTGAAAAAAAAGTATAATATTCCATTGATTTTTGACATGCATGACTTGCAACACAGTTGGGTTAGAATGTCATCTCCAAAATCGAAGTTGAGGAAATTTCTGAGTAAAATCATGGAAAGAAAAATGCTTCAAAGGTTGAAGTATGTTGACCTCATCCTTACTTCAAGTGGCAAAATTACGCCAGAGAGTACGCATGATGGGTTTCGAGAATATCTCAAAGATCACGGATTTTCATCAGTCGTTGTCGAAAATCGTCCAGATATAGAAGTTTCAAAAAAACAAGAAAAACAGGAAAAATGGTGTGTTGGTTACCTGGGACGTATACGAGAAATGGATTCTTTTCAGTTCTTATTAGACACCATACTTACACTGGATTCGAATGAAAGACCTAAAATCCGTATTGCAGGAGATGGTGTGGCTTATCAGTCCGTTTCTAATATGTTCCATTCATCGAAAGCAAAACATGGTTTAGATGTCGAAATTTCTGGCCCTTTTGATGCAACTGGATTCGAGACAATGATACAGGAAATCGATGTAATGTATGCAATCTATTCACCTACAAGAGGAAATATTTTGCAGGGAGCACTTCCGGTCAAAATGTTTGATGCTGCAGCGTTTGGTGTCCCTTCCGTCGTCAACAACTCATGCCTTATGGGAGAAATAGCCGAGCTTGAAGGAATCGGTTATGGAGTCACATGGTTGAACACCGAAGATTTAGCTAAGAATTTACTTCGACTACGAACAACTCGAGTTGAACTTAATTCGACGGCTGAGCGTGAAAGGAAACGATTTATCCAAGCACTGAAGCCCTATCTCTCTGATTAAACAAAGGGTGGACGAACAACGACTGCTTTGACAGATTTACGCGGACTTGCGACGACAAGCACCTCATCACCCTCGGAAACATTGCGTAGGTATCCGATACCGATACCAATATTGTCAAGGCTCGGAGCAGGAGCACCTGAAGTCAAAGTTCCGAGAGGTGAACCATCGAGAGAAGTCACATCTTTTCCTGGCCGAGGTAGCGGTCCTTTCTCCACATATCGAATACCCCACCAACGTGCATCATCTGGATTGTGCCCAACCACGCGATGCTTACCAATGAAATCATGCTCAAGGTCGAGTCCGAAGGGAACATTGGTCTCCCAAGAATCTCGGGCCAGGAAGGAACCATCTTCACCTTCAGCTAAGGGGGGCCAACAAAAGTCGACTCCGGAGAGAAGGAATCCCTTTTCCAAACGAAGAGTATCACGCGCTCCAAGGCCGATCGGAGTAGAACCTGCTTGAATGAGGTGGCGCCAGAGTAACGGTGCATCGGAGTTGGGTACGAATATTTCGTATCCCGCCTCACCAGTGTATCCTGTTCCTTGAATCCAGCCTTTAATGCCAAGATCATTTGAACCAATAATCTGCCACTTAAATCGGCCAACATGGTTTGATTCACCTAACACTGAGGATAGAATTGTTTTGGCTTGCGGGCCCTGAAGAGCCATGATAGAAGTCTCGTCTGAAAGATTTTCAAGAACCACTGAACCGTCATCAGGAAGGTGAGAAGAAAACCAGTCCCACATGACCCCGATCATTGAAGCGTTCGGTACACCAAGAATTTCTTCATCAGAAACCACTGCAAAAATCATATCATCAATAAGGTGACCATCCTTGTCGAGGAAGTGTGTATAAGCACATCGTGGCGCTTGTATTGCAGTTACCCTTTGCGTTGCAATTGATTCAAGCCACGACTTGACATTTGCTCCCTGAAATCGGAATGAGCCCATGTGTGAAACATCGAAAAGGCCTGCTGTAGAACGTGTCGCTAAATGTTCTGCCTTGATGTTTGAATACCAAATTGGCAACTCAAACCCGTGAAAGTCAACAAGATTCGCATCGAGGGCTACATGTTCATCATACAACGCAGTTCGGACCGGCGCACCATCGCTCATGTGCTTGGCATTGAAAGACGCTCCTTAAACTCAAGCAAACACCTCCATGCAGTTTATTCAACAGTGAGAAAATTTCTCGTTCCGGAGAAGAGCCTCATGGTGAATCAGTAACGGGAGAACATCGACACCGTCGGACCACTGTCCCATATTGGTTAACAGGGGTGATGCGATGAGGTGTTCATACGCCCACGATTCGGTAATTACATCACCACGACTACGCGCAACCACCCAGTCAGCTTGTGCATCTATTCTTCGATAAAAGCCCCAATCTGCGAGAGTATCGTGCACGGAATCTGTAGGAAGGTAATGTGAACCAACCAAACGAGGGAAACCATACAAATCACTCTGCAACTCAATGAACAAAACATGTTCTTGGGGAAGCATGGAAAACATGGCTTGATGATGCACGCTGTAACACGGGTCTACCGACATATCATCGATACCTTGAGCGATATGAACCATTGTGGAGTCTGGAAGTCTTGACATATTCGGTTGAAGTTCAACCTGATTGGGACGAGTCCATGGCGATTCAAAATCAAGGAAGAGTGTTTCATTGCCCCATCCTCGCTCCATAGCCTCATACAAACTCAAGAAGACATATGCTCCACCAAGGCTGTGACCTCCAAGCCACATGTGTGATGGATTGATGGTGTGCACACCCAATACCGAATCAACAAAGTCAGATCTTGAATCGCCGAAGGATACTGCTTCAATTTCATCGAAAGCCGCTTCAAAAGCGAGTGCTCGATACACATGATGGGGCCAATTTGACGCACCGTATTCATCTACGGCTACAAAATCATCATCAATTACAGGGTCGATGTCGGAGGGATATTGAATGAAAGCAACCGCCATGCCTTTGGCAGAAAGATGTGAAATCCAATCCGTGTATTCCCCATAGGTTGGATAGCCCCACCCGTGAGACAACACGGCTAAAGGTATCGACAACGAAGGTATGTCGTCGGGCAAATGAGGCAATGTCAAGTAGACTGAAAAATCAACATCTGCTTCAGTTTGTTCACGAATGTCTTCAACTTCCTGCGGGAAAGAGTAAGGATAAATGTTCATTGAAGTCGTAAATGGCCCTGGGTCTGCACCATATCCTATCTCTGGAGCAGACGGAGGAGATGGAGCAATACCAACCAGCGCAGGTATTCCAGGCATAACCAACCATGCTGCAAAAAAAACACCCACAATGTGCAATACATGCTTACTCATCAAAAGCGGTTCACTGCGGTGTGGAATGTGGGGGAACCCACCGATAATGAGCAAGAGAGACAAAAGAAGGAATCCGTAGAGTGTGGGCAGAAGGAGGAAAGCACCGCGTAAATAATACACATCCAACGCAAAAAAAAGAAGAATAAAACCGGAAAGACCTCCGAGGAATAACGTTCCGATAACGTTGGCCCAACGGGGATTCCGTTGCCCTCTTAATTGACGCTGTAAAACAAGGAATGTTGCGAAAACCAAGACGCTCATAAGAAGTGTAAATTCAAAAATATTCGACCTCAAATTCATTGTCCACAAGAGCGTACGATATGCATGAGGCCAGATTGAATCACTGATGCTCTTACCTGAGATATACCGAAACATAGGTTGAGTTACAGACAGCAGAAGGCCGACTAAAAAGAGTAATGGAAAAAAAGCAGAACTGCGATTCAGCGACTGCCAAGGAGAAATGTTCGAATCAACATCTTCCATAAGCTGAACTAAACGCTACAGTTCAAAAAAGGTCGTTTTTAAAAATTGACTTTCACTTCGATGGATATGGATGTTCACTTGGCACCCCTCGAATAACTTCGTCACCGATACGCAGGATTTCTTGCAAGAATGAATCGAGAGTTTGTTCTGAGGTTTTCGGATTCGTGATGACCGAGCGTATAACAACATCATCACCGATGTTTGAACGACTCACCATGAAATTGCCGTTTTGCATCAACCTTCGACGTATTTCTGTATTCAGTTTATTGAGATCGCCCTGAAATTCTTGTGGAGCATAACGGAAACACACATTTGTCCAAATTCGAGATGACATCATGTGAAGAGACTCGTGGTCTTGGATTTTCATTTCCAAATAGTCAGCTAATTCTATGAATCGCTCTACAAGCGATGCCCAACCAGCATCGCCGCATTCTCGCCATGCCAACCAAAGTTTGAGCGCATCGTTGCGACGGCCACACTGCAGTGAATATCTTCCTAAGTCAATCTCTCTGGTATCTTCATGAAAGAGATAGTGAGCAACTTCGCCATGTGCGCATACTCGAGCGAGGAGTTCCGAATCCTTAACTAAAAATGCGCTGCAAATCAGAGGTAGGCCCATCATCTTGTGCGCATCCCAACAAACGCTATCTGCAAATTCAACACCGTCCATCAAGTGTCTTAGTTTCGACGAGAACATAGCAGAACCCCCCCACGCAGC
>CALCOP010000068.1 GCA_937897365.1 uncultured euryarchaeote | reverse complement strand
CGCTCTCTGGCTACCCGATGTTCCTGAAAATACCAAGGTTCCAGTCATCATGACCATTCACCCGTACTATGATTTCGGTGGAGAGGGTATGCCTGGAGTGGGTGGAGACTCTGGTCCGAATACGGTACCAGACGGCGGTGTTGGTCAATGGGTGTATGAAACATTTGTACCTCACGGCTACGCCCTTGCCCAAGCAAGTACCTTCGGAACGGACCAATCAACCCACTGCCAGGATGTCAAAGGCCTTGGAGAGCAAGTCGGTATCCAAGCAGTTGTTGACTGGTTGGGTCAACAAAACTGGTCGAATGGAAACGTTGGTCTGATGGGGAAATCCTATGCAGGTACTACAAATTGGGAAGCAGCGCAAAACCCCTCGCCGCACCTCAAAACCATCGTTCCTATTTCAGGTTCTATCGGCGTTCAAGAAATGTTCTATCGCAACGGTTCTTCAGAAGCTCGAGCAATGGGATACGACGCCGCATATCAGGCCGCTACGGCCGATTTAACAACCGATGACATGCGAGTGTGCAGTGACGATTTAATTGGCCCACTTAACCCTTGGAGCACATGGGGCTGGGCAGAAGTTGGTGGCGCTGATTGGTCCGATTATTGGGACGAGCGTCGACACTTACCCGATGTGCTTGAGAACTATCGCGGAAGTGTTTACCTCGTATGGGGTTTGCAAGATTGGAATGTCGACCCGTATCATGCTTTCCCGACGTATCAGTTAATGCGGGATGCCGGCATTAATGCCCGAGCTATTGCGGGTCAATGGGCTCACAATTATCCCGATCAGCCGGACCGCCATAACGAACTTTCCTCTGGTTATGGAGAGGAGGCATATCCTAACATGACGCGTATGGATTGGGCAGTCGAACTCTATGGATGGTTCAATTACTATCTCAAGGGTATTGGAGAAGAACCTGAACCAATGGTCCAAATTCAAACGAATGATGGACGTTGGCACGTCGAAGAAACATGGCCTCCATCCGATGTGGAATTACTTCTACAAGACCTTTCAAGCGATTGGAGTGGTGCGAGTGGAACTGTCAATGGTCTTGGCTCCTCAGTCTCTATGACCAGTTCTGTTTTTGAGGAAGAAACGCATATTTCAGGGCTCCCAACCTTGCACCTTGACGTGACGACTCAACTGTGCAATGGTGGACAAATATTTGCCACAATGTACGACGATACAACCAATCTCAGACTCGGTCATGCAACCATGGATATTCGATATCGTGATGGAGGATACGACGCTAAAGCCACTTCTCCAGCAAGCAGTTACACGATGCTCATGGAGTTCAACCCGCTCGACATCATTCTACCTGCGGGTCACGCTCTGCGTATCGATTTGACTGAAACCGGTGAGGATTACTTACCCGGCCCTTGTGCAACAAATGCTGCAGGCGGATTGAATGTGAATGGCGGAATAATTGGCCTGCCTTTGATTGACCGGCCAAGCGATGATGAGCGATGGTTCTTGGCTCCTCCATGGTGGGATCAACAGGATATTCCTGCTTGAATACAAAATGTCAATTTTTACTCCATTGGGCGAGAATGCTAAAGACTCCTTGCTTTAACGGAGGTTCATGGCAACGGGGGGCGTCGATGATTTTGGCTCGACCTTGTTCCAAGAAATAGAAAGTGTTGGTCCGATTCTTGGCCCTGTCATGCTTTTGATTTCACTGTTCTTAATCTTCAAAGGGCATGAGAGGCTTCAGTTTGCTGCTGCAATTACCGGAGCCGGAATTGGCTACACACTTACCGGATTTGTCTATGACCAATTGATTGCAAACGATATTCCAGTTCGTCAAGAACAGACCATCTATGTGATGGGAATGCTCATTGTCATCTGTTCTTCTGTGATGGCAGCCACGGTTCAAATGAGTATACGGTTGATGGCTGGCTTCTTTATTTACATCAGTTTCAGTGGTTTCTTCGTGTTTTTGAATGAGAATGGTGTTGAAGTTGTCGATACGGAGTTCATTACCGGAGTTTTGGCTATTATCGCCTTTTTCGCTGTTCGTTTTGTTCGCAACATTTTGCCAGTTCTTGTCTCCTCTCTGCTCGGTTCCCTCGGATTAATGGGGGGAGTTCTGCTGCTATCAGGCCAACCATTAACGATGCTTTCCCCAACAAATTCCTCGACACTTATGATGGTTTCAGTTTTGTTTTTACTGAGTTTTATTTGGCAATATACCGACATCCGCAAGAAGAAAGCACATGCAGCCTCGCTTGGAAATCCCGATATGCCACAGATGCGGCACGTCGGACGAGGGAATCAAGTTCAATCCCGTCGTAGAAGAGCAGGCGATCTACCGGATTTACGAGACTTTTCTTGAGGTCGAGAAATCAATCATCGTCGTAAGGCTGCCAATCATCTTGACCTTCTTCACGATACCACCAATAGCCATCCTCGTCTTCAAACCACTCAACGCCGTCTTCGTCGATTGAATATCCTTCAACCTCTTCTTCCTCTTCTTCCTCTGCGTTCGGGTCAACCAGGCCAGTTTCT
The DNA here is from genome assembly GCA_937897365.1 of uncultured euryarchaeote. Taxonomy (GTDB): domain Archaea; phylum Thermoplasmatota; class Poseidoniia; order Poseidoniales; family Poseidoniaceae; genus MGIIa-L1. The sequence continues at coordinate 3,741 of CALCOP010000068.1, read as the reverse complement.
TGCGAAATCTGTTGTTTGAGTTGTTCGAGTTCTTCGTTTTCATCGCCAAAGACGCGATTTTCTCGAGCGACCGGTGCATCATGGTCGCCTTTGCGAATCGCATCATCTGATTCTGCAAAAAAATCATCCGTCATTCGTGATTTAAATTCTTCAAACTCATCACGCCCATAACTTCCAACAAACTCATCACCCTTCGATTGCATAAGTTCGTCGAGATTTTTTCGCTTACCAAGTTTGAGTTCAGGAGCGTCAGGAATTGCACCTGAATAAAACGAATCTTCATCTTCAGACACTTTTCCAAAACTTCGTCGTTCAGGGTCTGCTTCTTCAATTGCCTCGATAATCAGGTCGTGCTCTTCCTCATCGATATTTTCGTCTTCGTAGTTTTCACCTACGATCGAGACGAGCTTATTCAGTGTGCGAGCGAGTTTACGGTCATCATCTTCATGTTCTGAAACGAGTTTGTCAACCTGCTTCAAAAGACGCTCGTATGGCGTTCCGGTTAGGGCGCCGATGAATCGACCGAAACCTCCCTTCTTCTTCGCCATGGATGGATGATGCCGTGACCCTCTTCAAAGGTTTTCTCCCACCATGTTCCGTTGCCTTCATTCACAATGAGTGGCTCGCATGACTGATTGCGATGGTCGAGGCTTGGTTGGAGGAACTTATGACCTCGTATAATCAAGACTCTTTTCAAACCAGAGAATCGTATACCGCCCAAATCCATTTACCCGGCCATTTATTTGAGAAATTAGTGTGGTGGGCTTTGCAAGCTTTACCTGACGAAATTCTTGTTGGCATGGATATTGACGCTGAGACTCCTCATTTGCCAGAGGTTGAAGCATTGTTCAAGAGCAGTGAGCATACTGAGGGTTTATTTCAAGGCCAAGGTTTTGTCATCGGTGAAGCTCACATCGTTAATCGAGGGAATTCATACTCAGTACATCATTTACCTGAGGATTGGACAGATGATATGTTTTCAACATCACGTGGTTCTCGAGCAGGGCGATTCACGCATTGGTTGCATACACATCCAAATGCACCGGCTATTCCGAGTCATGCAGATGCCGATGCGGCGCAAGAAACTCACGGTGTAGACATGATACTTGGACTTCGTTTCTCTCCGGAAGGCCCCCTCCCCTGGTATGATGATGTTGAGGGTGTGCGTCGCAGAGTAGGAGTTGAAGCGCAACCTCAACCGACAAAACGTCGTCGGAGATCGTTTTTTGCTCGCAATAATCTTCCTGTGCTGGGTGTTGCTCCAAGCGGGCATAAAATCCATGAAATTCAGTTGATTGCATTCCGAAAAAATGGCTTAGGGATCAATGTCATTTTGGTTGATGAGGCAGGACTCCCGTATGGCTGGGAGAATTTACAAGCGGATACTACGCTGTGAGTGCGTTGTAAATCCCTTCAAGCCGGGCAGGATTGACACCCATGTCAACTCCGCCAATCCGTGATTGAGAATGAAGTTCAAGTTCACATGTGTTTTCGTCAATCACTGTAATGTGAACTGCAACATCATCTGGAAAACGCCAGAAAATCGTCCTTTCAACAAAGTGGGTGTAGGATTCACCAGAATCCTGTTTTTCTTCAAATAACAGTTCTGCACCAGAATCATCGACGTATTGCTGTAATGCATCCCATACATCTTCTGCTGATTGATTCAATATCCTTGCGTATTCACCTTCCATTCGATAATCCGCATCACCCCCAATATGAGCGCAGTTACTGCTGTATTCAGGACATACAGGCATTGTGTCCCACACTTCGTCTGGTGCGCTGACTGCAATCCATACTTGACACCCTAACCAAGGAGAACTCAGTAACACGATGAGAACGAATCCTCTGATTTGGCGTGGGGAGAGTTGCATTCTAAATCCTCAATAATTGTTAACGCGCTTCCAGTTTCCTTCGAGGCGCTCATACACAATTGGGATTCCAGTCGGGACTTCTAAACGAAGAACTTCCTCACGAGAAAGGCCTTCAATATCCATGATGACACTTCGCAGCGAATTACCGTGTGCAGCAACAAAAATATTCTTTCCAGCATCCAGTTGTGGGAGGATTTTTGATGAGAAATAAGGTAACGTTCGCTTCGCAGTTAATTCCAAACTTTCCCCATTTGGGGGTGGAACATCGTAGGATCGACGCCAAATTTTCACTTGTTCATCTCCGTATTTTTCCCGAGTTTCTTGCTTATTCAAGCCTTGTAGGTCGCCATACATGCGTTCATTGAGTTCTGAAGCCATGTATACCGGGAGGATGTGTTCTAATGGACCGTTGGTTTTTGACCAGTCTGTCATTGATGCCTCCCCTGATTCAGACGTCATTTCAACCATTTGAGGTGTTTGAACGACTGGAGTTTTCCCACTCTTGTGTTCACTTAGTGCGAGCATAGCAGTCATCTGAGCACGAATTAAAGTCGAAGTGTGCACTTCGTCAATTGCAAGATGGGCAATTTGCCGGCCACCTTCAACTGCCTCATCAATTCCTTCCGGTGTGAGTGGGACATTAACCCAGCCAGTAAACAGGTTTGCAGCATTCCAAACTGACTGTCCGTGGCGCATGAGAATTAGCAAAGACATGATGACCCCTTGAATCAATGGCAGCGCCGCTTCTCCATGAAGATGGCGGAGAAATCACCCAAGAAGCACAGGTAAGTAGGCTAAGAGAACCAGAGGAAGAATTCCCATGGCGAGATCTCGCATGAGGAGTTTGAGAAGAGTCATCGTATTGACTTCTGCAATTTTGTCAAATTCTTTTTGCATTTTTTTGTCAACAGAATCTGTTAATTTTCCAGCGCCAACTTTAGCGACTTCTATGGCTGCACCAAAAGCAATTCCTGTAAGAAGTCCTTGAGGCGTAAGCCTACGTGTGGCCAAGATTCGAGTTCCCCATAAGGCGAGTGAATTTTTTGCAATACTCTTGCTTGAGTCAGCCATTGATTGTTCATTTTCTTCTTCGGTCTTCTTGGCTTTCCCTGAAAACTTGTTCAACCATTTACGAATACCAATTCCCGCGTCTGCAACTTTTCTTAATTTAGAAATATCTCTTTTTTCAACGGCCTTCATCATCCGTCGCACGCGACTAATTCGCAGTAAATCAAAGAAGACCCACATTATCAAAAACAACATCAAGAAGGCATAACCGGTGTTTGAAACCTCACCCCAACTCTGCCAACCCAGAGGATCGCTTGTCATTCGAATAAGAAGTACCAAAAGTGGAGGTATGGTGAATGCTATAATCTCATTCAAGGCAAGTATTCCAAAGCCTTTGACGGGTAATTCACGCAGTTGTTTGAGAGCCCAACCCGAATGTGGCGCCAATTGAGCGATGGCTTTACGGAATGGGACAACAAGAAAGAGGAAGCGAAGAATCATCGGGAGCCAAATAACGACCAGCACATACCCCTCCCAAGGGCCAGCGGGAGGAATCTCCGGAAATTGAATTGGAGTCGCCATGAACCTTGATAGGTGTACCCATATTCAAATCATCCCTGTTTTTTGGTGTGTGAAGCGCTTCCGAAGCGCTCATGTGCTGGAACGACTTAGGCGGAGCATGACCTTCACCCATAACATGGCGGATTGGCTCGGATTCAACATCGATAAAGAATGGCTTGAAGAGAATATTCGATGGAAGGATTTCGGAACTGGCGTTCGCCTTGGCCGTCTTTATCGAGAAGAAGTGTGTTCTCTTGTTCTCTATGAAGCGGACACTGAGGTCACTGTTGATGCGTTC
>CALCOP010000067.1 GCA_937897365.1 uncultured euryarchaeote | reverse complement strand
TTTTTTGTCGAATGCTTCCAAGATTTGAAGAGACTTCACATCGCAGAACCAGTGTCTTTCCAGCGAGCAATTCTTGAACGATGATTGTACCGTTTTCTCCGTTCAGTGTTACACGCCCAGATGAAAATTTTGGGTCGAGCAAAGCAACAGCTTTTCCCAGTGTTTGGACCGAGTCATCGTGGAGAGGTTCACTGAATAAAACAAAACCGTCCTTGTCAAGCAAAGCCAAGCCAGTGACGCCCCGTAGAGACACCAGTTCGCTGAGTAAGCGTTGTTCCACAGTGACTCCTAGCGTGGAGGGAGCATAACCTTTGACCCTTGGTTTGATAATAGTCACTCAATTTGAGAAGCCTCAATACGACCTTTCATTTCGTAACCTAATCCTGATTTGTAATAGTTTTCAAGAGGACGAATAACCGTTAAGCCTCTCGCTTTATAGAATTCTTGTGCGCGAACATTTTCTGCTTTTACCTCGAGTTGAATTGATACCTTACCGTCCTTACGTGATATTTCTATGAGATGTTCCCATGCCTTTCCACCCCATCCGCAAGATTGGTATTTGGAATCGAGAACAAATGCGGCTACACGAACTCCATCCATCTCATGAGGAAGTGCCCACAGAAGCCCAAGCAATGATTCTGCTGCAGGGTAGAGATTCTGATCGATGAGCAGCATATTACCGCCCCATTCAGGTATGAGTAAAGCAGAGATAGATTGAAACGAATACTCTTCACCAGTTTCACGAAGAAACATTGTTTGTATTCTCTTTTTCCATTCATCAGAAAGTGATTTCGGTTCGTGACCATACATCCATTGGATGTTCTCCATGTCAACACCTCATTCCTTTCGGCCCTTTTTCGATTGGGCCCTTTCTCCTCGCTGAGCGGAGAGTTGACGATTGGAGTTTTGTTTCTTTTTTCTCTCAGCACGGCGCGCTGATTTTGGACTCGGTTTAGATTGAGTGACGCTCGCCAAACCCCCACTGTTCAGTAAGACATCCAAATCCGAAAGAGAAAGTTGGCCACCTGTGGCAGCTCTCGTTTGGACTTCTTCAGGCTTAGGGCCATTGTATCGAGGTTTCCAATTTCCTTGGCCTGATTTAGGCTTTCGGTCTCTTTTTCCACCTTTGGTTCTTTGGTGCTGGTGTGAATTTTTCCGGCTTGAGACCCGTAGCCAGGCCTCTAACCTTCCTTTTTCTCTGCGTAAAACGCGAAGTTCTTTCCTACGCTTTTGAATCACTTTGTTCAATTTGTTCGCGTTCTGGTCAAATTGCCTTGCCTCGTTGAAATCAGAACGAATGTCTGCCAAAATCGGTTCGGCGCGAACCAATTCTGCAAGAACTTCGGACTGCTTGTTTTCTGTTATTTTCAGGTCTTTTACAGCTGCTTTTTGTTCTCGAACAAGTGAAATGAATTCCTTGTGCGCTGTATCGGCTTTGAGAGCAATTTCATGCATAGCCTGTAGTTCAAAGAACCAAGAGAACTGGTCTTCTTCTCTTTGCAGTGAAGGTACTTGGAAGAAGTCAATATCTCCGGTGAGGTTCTTGTATACTTCAACGAGTAATTCGCGTATACGATAGAGTGGAATCCCTACTTGTTGATTGTAATCATCTCTTTGTTTTTGCAACAATTCCATTTTTTGGCTGCGAGGGCGGAGGCTTCGAACCAGTGCCCTATGCTCCTTGCGCAATCCACTTGTTTCTTCCATATGTCCCCGAAGGGCTTGAGAGATTTTGATATTATTTTGACGCTCGTTTTGAAGTGCTTTTAGACGTTCTTCAAGTTCAGCGTTTTGTGTCAAATTTTCTGCTAACATCTGTTCAACTTCCTCTTTCTTAAGAGGTCTTAAATCTTCAAACAAATCTTTTTCCTCTGCCACTTGAATTCGTTCTGGATTCTTTAAACCGCATAATTCTTGAAGGGTTTTTCCTTCATTCAAACCGATCCAAAAACGGAACAGTTCTTCCTGAATATCCAACGCCCCTGAAGGTCGAACAACCCGGCTGAGGTCATGGTCATGATTGAATGGGTCTTCAACCGGAAACGAGTGCAAACCTAAACGAGTTTTTGGACCCATGGTGACTGCTTGAGATGCGTGTGGTTTGCCATACTTCCATTTTTTCGCTTTACGAGTCATTGGCTTGCCGTTGCGAATCGAGATGACATGTCCGTCCCATGGGCGCTCAAGTACCATTTGTTGGAAAAAGTGGACAATCAATTCACCGAGCGATTGAGTATTGATTTCTGACAAAAGAGTGCGTGGTTCTTCTGCCATTGTGAGGTCGTATTCAGTGCCCTCAACCTTCAGATATGTTCTGTCTTTACCCGATTGAATATTTGGAGCGACCGGGGGCGAAGTTGTTTGAAGTGCTTGAATCATTACCAGTGTCCAAGCATAAGAAGAAAAAGTGCCTTGGGCAGCATCACAAACATCACGTTGCGATGCCCAATACTTAATTGCAAGAATGCACTTTCGTATTCGTTCATCGCTATCCCCATAGTGTTTGAGTAATGTCGTATTGTGAAGTGCCAATGTATTGTTAATCGAGATATCAACGGGAATTTTAGTTCGTTCATCAGTAAATTTGATGATAGGAACTTTGGCTGTAGAAATAACTTGAATGTCTTCCATGTCTTGATTCCGAAGTGTACTGGAAAGTGATTTCAAAATCTTTTTCGGTTTGGGTGAGTCTAAGAGGAGACACAAATCAAGATCGCCAGTAGCCAGTGAAAGGTTTGATTCAGTCGAACCAAATCTTTTGAGCGAACTGCCTTTGAATCTTCTCTCTACAGTTCTTTTCAAATGCTCATAAAGACCATTTCGCTTTTTGAGGAAAGGTTTCGATGGAATTTGATTTAAGAGGACTTTTTCGATATCTTCAGAGAGTTGGGCTACTGTTTCATTGTCGATTTCATTGCCGTCAGGGAGTTCGAGTTGATCGCATAAAAATTGATGGACGAAGGGCCAGCGTAACTGCTGTTGGTGATTGAACCCAGTGATTTCGCATTCCTCGGTCATTCCTCCTCACCTCGCAACTGCTTCTCTTTTTTTGCGTGTGGTCTGTTTGATTTTTTCGGGGCCTCACCCTTTCTTTTTTTACGAGCAACGCTGGATTGTTCTCCATTCTCAACACGCTTGGCATTTTCGAGGAGTGCATCAAAGCCAGTGTCGATGTGTTTTTGCCAATGTTCGATTCCCCTCTGGCTGCTGTCAAGGGCGAGAGCAAGACGTTTGGTACGTGAGTCTGCTCGACGACGATGAGCCTCTTGTTCGAGATATGTGTTGTGGAAATATTCGTTTTCAGAAGCGTGTTCCAACAGTGCTTGATGGGCTTTTTCAGCAAGAACAAGTTGTTTCCGAGCGTCTGCATATTTACCTTTCATTTCAGTGTAATCTTGCTGGTTGTCTTCTCTTTTTTCGACCCATTCCTCATGCTTGCGAATCAAAGATTTCATTTCTTCAATATACTTTTGCTCAGTCTTGTGATTGCCTGAGTTTGTTTCAAGTTCATGTTCAAGTGCCTTCAGTTTGTCATCGAGTTTACTCTTAGCCCATTCTGGATTTGCTACTTTTACTCCCCCTGATGAAGAGATATTATCACGAAGTGTACCGGCTTCTTCGAACAATTTTTGAGCGATTTTGCGAGCTTCATTCCTTTCCTTCTTTAGGTTCGCCACCTTGGCGTTAACAGCGTCTCTTTGTTCTTTAGCGCCTCGAGCAAGAGGTTCGGCCGCTCTCAACTCTTCTTGGCGAGCATCGAGCTGTTCAGGAATCGTTTCAGCAAGGCGTTCCCGTCGATGCAAAATAGACTTCGCCAACAAGGCGGGAGTCATTTCAAGCAACTCATCGGGACCCATGCATGTGCGCCAGCCTCCAACCTTCAATAAACATGGCGTAGCGACTTCTTTTGGCGTGAAAGTGAAGAACCCCCATGTAGAGGCGTTTGTATGGGCAGGGGTGATTTCGGCAATTCGAAGCGTTCAGCCTTGTGTTTGTCGGCATTATTTGCAACCTTTCTACTCCCTCTGGTCAGCGCTGCTGGAGGAGGCGCAGTAATTGATGTAAGTTCTTTTTCACTTGATGATTTTGCTACAACAGACCAATCCTCGTATGAGTTAGAGTTTACAGTCCTTGAAACGCTTTCAAGCAGTGCAGACATCGAGGTTCGGGTTGAGCTTTCATCACTTGAAGGAAACGTATTTTCATCACTGAGCCAAAACCTATCTCTTTCTGCTGAATCGTCTCAAAATATGCAATTCAGTTTGACTTCTTTGCCGTATGGTTACACGGTTGTTGCGGTAGATCTCATAGGTGAAATTGGCTCACCCAACTCAACGCAAGCGGTGAGTTTGAACAGGACGATTCAACGCTTACAGCCTGTTCAAATGTCACTTGCCTCTGCTGGGCAGATTCTCCTAACAGGGATTACATCTGAAGGGGACTTCACCGGAAACGTGTCTTTGCATGACGGAGATTATCTACAGACTGAAGTTGCCGTTATCAATGACGGAGATTTTTCCTGGTCTGGCTCTCTTTCTTCATCGCTTCTTTCCAGCGAAGTATACGATAATCAAACCAGCGGCATTTTCACAGTCGGGCCACTTTCAAGCACGGTAGTTTTCGTGAACAGCACAATCGCGCTTAGCGAAGGAAATGCATCAATCGCACTCGCCCTTAATGATTCAGGTGATGGTAATACTGCTGATGAATCTCGGTTGATTTCTTTTCAAGTATCCCCTCCACCATTGCCTTCACTCATGCTTTCAATTGAGTTTCTTTCTCATGATGCTCTCGCTGGTGATTCTATTTCTTGGAACTTAAGCGTTGAGAATACGGGTCTTCTGGACTTTAACGGTTCGTTGCAATGTACTTTTGGCAGTGAAATGATTTACAATTCAGGTATCCAAATTACTGCTCAAACAGTCGTGAACGAGATTCTGACCACGACATCTCGCCCAAATCTCTTGACGTGTTCGATTGGTGGAATGCGTATTGCCGACACTTCAACCTCAGTTGTGGAGTATTCGTACGATGTTGACTCTGCAGCATTCGAATCTGCAGGGTCCGCTTCACCTGCTATCCTTAATGGGCCTTGGCATAAGGGTGATAAGGCGGTTTTTTCGATGTTGGTTCGTAACCATGGAGAACTGCCAGGAAATGTAGCACTGGTCTGTGAATCCAATGGTCAGTCATATTCGAGTCCCGAACTCTATCTTGAAACGAATGCCGCAGGTGAAGTCTCTGTTGAATTACCTTTGAGTGTTGAAGGTGAACAAATTGTCAACTGGACTCTTTCATCGCCAGATGGTTCAATTGATTCCGGTCTCAACGGGACTCTTGAGGTGCCCGTTGGGGTTCAACAGGTGTTGACTCCTCTGATAAATTCAGTTACTTGGGATGCTGCAACTGGGGTCCAATTTACCTGGTCGTTAGAAATGAGTGAAGGCATTGACCGTCCGGTACGGATTCGGCTTGGTTATGTAGAATCTGGACTGGAAATATATCCGCTCGACTATGAAATTCAAGTTTCACAAGGACTCATAACCGGCACTCAAACGCTTGGTTTTATTGATGGAGACCGGGTCTCAATTCGAGCAACTCCAGTGAATTGGTCGACTGGATTTGGATTCTCAAGCCACAGTCTTAGTGTTCCTGATGAACGGCCATCTTACAGTATCGATTTTACCCCACTTTCAACTCCAAATCGCCCGATTCCTGGTGATTCAGGTTCGATAAATGTCCTCTTGAACAATAATGGAGATGTGACCGGTGCAGAAGGTTACATTGTGCTATCGACTGAAGACAACATGTTCCTAGGTCAGCAATCTACAGCAGCGATCGAACCCAACTCTCAAGCAAGTCACATTTTCTCATTTGTTTGGCCCGACGGGCAAAGTGCATCGCTCAAGGTCAAGTGGGTTGTAGGTACTCAGAGTTTCGAGGCATCAAACACATTCCAATCTGGCGAAGTCATCGTGGTCGAAGAATCGTTTGAAATTCCCTGGTTTGGTCTGCTTGCAGGGGTTTCAATTGCGGTTGCTTTCGGTGCGGTTATTCGTATTTATCAAAATAGAGAATTGGTTTCGGATAAGCCGAAAAAATCCAGTGAAAAATCAAAATCCTCGTCCATCAAAAGAACAAGTGCTACCCCTGTCGAAAAAATACAAATCGGCTGTCCTGAATGTGCCCGACAACTACGCGTGCCATCAGATTATGGTGGCCAAGTAAGGTGCCCAGATTGTGAAACAAGGTTTGAAGTGACACCACGCACGTCATCCATACCAGATGAGGAAGAACATTTCCAAGAAGATGACTCTGAAGAGTCGGTTCAAGAAGGTGATGGTAAGGTCGAAATTCATTGCCCCAAATGCCAGCAATCTTTGCGGATTCCTAACGAATATGATGGTTCGGTTCGATGCCCAGCATGTGAGGAAGTTTTTTCACCCATTGAGTAGCACTTAGTACGCAGGAGGCGGTTTGTTGAACGGGCATTTCCAAGAATTTGAAGACCAGTATCTCATCACCATGTATGATTTCTTTGAATCAAATCCGGGCCAAAGGGTCCGAACAGGGGACCTTGCATCTTCGTTGGATGTCTCTCCTGCATCAGCAACTGAAATGGTTCAGCGCCTCGCAGCAAAAGGCTTCATTGATTACGAACCATACAAAGGTGCACTTTTTACCGAATCAGGACTGATTCGGGGAAAGAAGATGAAACGCCGACACAGGCTTGCCGAAGTACTTCTCGAAACATTGTCGTTTCAAGGAGACATCCACGAAACAGCATGTCGTTTAGAACACGCAATCAACGATGATTTAGAGGTCACCCTTTCACTCCTCCTTGGCCATCCTGTTCATGGTCCTGTGACTTTTGGAACTGAGATGCCAGATCCATCTCCCGAAATTTTAGATAAAATCCAATCCTCTGAATCCAAAATACAACTTCTCAACCAATTGAATGTCGGTGAAACAGGAGTATTAGATGGGATGCTGATGAACGACTCTGATAAAGCAACGATGAACGAAATCGGCCTCGAATTGGGTGCCGTAATCCAGCGCACAGAATCTGGATACATGTTTGGTGATGGTGAAAATCTCGTTTGTTCACCCCAACTTTCTTCAAAGCTGTTGATTCGAGTTTAGTTTCAATCTTTCACTGAAACAGTTTTGTGTTTGTTGACGGTGGAAAGAACATGACCGAGGCAGAATCGAGTTCGGAAGAAGTTTCTTCTCCACACTCATCAAACGAAGAGAGCGTTCTTCTCTCTGAACGCTTTTGGTTCGCTCTTGACCGTCAAATGCTCGGTTCGGGATTGCGTTTGATTCTCATTCTTCCTGCTTTCAGTATCTTCACTTCTTTTGGTGCGCTCGCTTTCTCTGCAAACTCACCGGAATGGTGGAGTAAAATTGAACCTACACTTGGTTTGAGTTTTGCTCTTGCACTTACTGCACTTACATTCATTATTTTACTCGGCTATATCTTAGTGCAAATATTCCATCGCCATCGTGTAGAATTGTCAATTCGGAATTTCGAAAAGGAAGTAAACAGACTGAATGAGAAACATCTCTCAGTTCAATCCTTGCACGGCTATGAAAGCCTTGCTGACTTGCTCAATAGTGCACGAGCAAAGCACTCATGGGCACTTTCATTTGGAATCATGTCAAGTTTGTTACTCGGTTGTATCTTCGTATTTGACATCACCAGTTTAAATGGTAAAATTCTCTTACTCTTGTCTTTTTCAACGCTTTCTCTTTCCTTAGGGCAGCATATTCCTACTCGCTCTCACCCTTTCAATATGGATGAACGAACAGGTCTTCTTAACGCATACAATCCTCCAATCCACCCTTCGACTTTGGAAATGGTGTTTGATGATTTAGTGAAAACGCATATGGATCCTCTCCTTCGCTCAGAATATGAAGTCTACTGCAACGAAATTGAAGCGTGCTTCCAGAAGGATGTCGAATCACGATATGCTCGAGAGAAAATACTGATGACGCTTTACCGTCACTCAAAGGGCTTAGATTTCAAAACAATGCAGTCTGAACTTTCAGAGGTTCTCTCTGAAAAGGGAATGGAATTGGTTCAGCACCATTCTGTTTTTACCATGGAAGAATGGTTGACTATTATGCATCATATCGAACAATCATGCCCCGCATTTTTCAGAATGATTGGACGGATAGAAGAAGATCTCGGCGCTGGAAGGCCCAGTACTTCTTCAGGAATCGTGTTTGAAGTCGATATGGAAAATGTCGTTCACGAACGAGCAAACCTGTTTACCTTAATTCACAACTTGTCTAAAACTCCTCGAAGTATCGTTCTCCGAGTCCAGTCGCCTGATTTCAGGCCACACGATTTGGCTATGACCTATAGTTTAGAACCCGGAGAACGACATTGGTGGTCTTCAAAGGCCGTGCCATTAGCTGCAGATGGAGATGATGACGTGCTCGGCCTGATGTCGGGACTTTTGCGCGATGGTACCGTCGCTTGGCAATCGCTTCTACCCGAACGTTTCGGCGAGGCTACAGTTTCTGTTCGGCTTGAGGAACTAAGCGGTGATTTGATTATCGGACGCCAAATCAATGTTCGAGTTCGTACAAAATATCTTCAGCGTGTCCGAGATTTTAGTTCGATTAGCGCTACACTCATTGGAATTCTGGGTATCACTGCGGGAATCTTCATTAAAATTAATGAAATTTTTGGAAATATAGGTTTATGAATCATTTTTTACCAATGCGTAGATTTGAAATGGGTAACTCTGTGCACGATGCATGCGCGGAAGGCCTGATGATGCTACTCCAAATCCGGACTCGGAACTCCGAGAAGAATTACAGGGTATGGAAGCACGTGTTCGAAAGATGCGAAACACCCGTAATTCGTTTAGTGATCAGGCGCGCACAATCGCAGAAAAGCGTAATTCGGTTCAAGGCCAATACAAGGAACACAGGGAGAAGATTGATCTTGTTCTTACTGAAATGAAAGCAATCCGTGCTGAAATTAAGATGTACAAGGAAAAGCGGAATGCTCTCCAACAACAACTCCGAGATATCATCAGTCAAGCCAAAGGCCGACGTGAAGAAAAAGGCGAAAAGAAGTCTGCTACAGCAGAATACGCAAAACTTCAACACGAGGTTCACTCACTTGAGAATACTTTTGAAACCTCTTCTGTAGGTCAAAAGAAGGAAAAAGAGATGATTAAGCGAATTAAAGAGATGAAGATTCGAATTGATGAACTCGCTCCTGAAGTCACGCATTTTGAGATGATTAAAGTCGACCTCTCCGATTTGGACTCCGCCATCAAAACCTTGCGAGCTGAGGCGGATGCAGCGCATCAAGAGATGCTCGGTGCTGTTGCTCGTGCTGATGTTTTGTCTCCTGATGTCGATGAAGCATTCGCACACAGAGATTTCTTGAAGGCCGAAGGCGACAGACTTCACAATGAATTTCTTGAACTACGTCAAAAGTCGGATGAAATGCACAATAAAATAACCGAATTAATGGTAGATGTAAACAAAGTTCGAGATAAACTCAACATGGCACGCGATGAGAGAAAATCTTGGATGACTGACCACAATGCTTCTGTGAAAGCCGAAATGAAGACAGGTGCTGAATCTTCAGAAGTTGCGGATGAACTTGTGTCAACTCTCTTAAATTCCGGTGGGATAACTTTCGGTGGAATAGGAGACGGTGACAAAGCACCCTCCGGAAAGAGAAAAGCCAAGTCTGGAAAGAAGAAGTCGATGCGTAAAATCGACATGAATGCCAATCGCCGACGGTGAGGTGTTTTCTTGTTCGGAGTCATTATGGCTGGCGGCCAAGGCTCACGACTCCGACCTCTCACGCTTACACGTCCAAAACCAATGGTTGAGGTTCTTGGAAGGCCGGTCATTGATTTTGTTAAAGATGCTATGCAAGAAGCTTCCATTGACACAATTATCGTGACTACTGGCTATCAAGGTGAACAACTGGAACATCATGTGGATTCTTGGAACACGCATCGCCAGCCGATTCATGCCTGGGTAAATCAAGAGGCAACTCCGATGGGAACAGCTGGAAGCGTTCGACTCTTATCTGATCATTTAACGGAAACATTTGTTGTCGGCTCAGGCGACTCAGTTGCCTCTTTTGATATTCAAGCACTGGTCCGTTCTCACCGGGAAAGTGGGGCGAAAGTTACCATGGCGTTGTGGGAGGTTGAGGACCCAACTGAGTTTGGCATTGTCGGTCTCTCATCGACTCATTTGGGCGCTCTTGATGGAAATCTTCGGCAAGGTTACATTTGCCGCTTCAAGGAAAAACCTACTGCTGAAGAGGCATTTAGCAATGTGATCAATGCTGGTCTTTACATCATTGAGCCGGAAGTTCTGGCACTGGTACCGGAAGGGGAAAAATTTGATTTTAGTAAGCAACTTTTCCCTATGGTTCTTCAAAAAGGTTGGCCTATGTATGCTCAAACGATTGATGGTGTATGGTTTGACGTAGGTCATCCATCAGAATTAATCCGTGCACAGCATACCTTGATTGATCAGCGAGAGTCTTTACCATTTCCACTTCCAGAAGGCGTATTTGAGAACGGCAACTTTGTGTCCTCAAGCGCCAGTGTTGCGGGCAGATTAGAGGGTTCAGTTGTCTCGCAACATTGTGATGTGTCTTCTAAAAGTAATCTTCACAATGTTTTGTTAATGGCACACTGTTCTGTTGGCGAAAATTGCCATATTGAAGAGTCTGTAATCGGTCGTAATGTTACGATTGGGAAAGGTTCGATTTTGAAGAACGTCGTCATTGGTGACGGGGTAGAATTGGTTGAAAACAGTCAATTTGAGAATTGTCGTATTCCCAGCTCGGATTAAACGACATTCCGTTTGACTCAAATACCTCCGTCCATCGCATAGAGGTGTTCTCTATGTCATCCGATACCACTCCCCACCGAAGTTACGATCGATCATGGAAGGAAATCGAAGAAATGCTTCAGCGAGCAGAAGTAAAACGTCAAGAGTGGAAATCATGGTTTGAAGAGTGCAGAAAAAACGAAGACCGAGATGGAATGAAGGAAGCAGCTCGAAACCACAAAGCGCTTGATGGCGTCGTTAAGACCCTGAAGTGGACGCTCGGAGAAGAGGGAATATCCAATCCCTTGGACTGATTACCAGCCACGTTGAGCGTATTGGACATCGAGCGTTTCTAATTCGTCACCTTTCATAGCATCGCCCACAGTCATTGCCATTGCCTCAGTTACTTTTTCCGCATTGTCATAGTGAGCGGTAGCAAGTACAATTGCATCGGCCATTGTCTTCGGGTCAGACGACTTGAAAATTCCAGATCCGACGAATATTCCGTCCATGCCCAAGCGCATCATGTGTGATGCATCAGCAGGAGTTGCGATTCCTCCAGCAGAGAAGGTTACAACAGGTAGTCTTCCCATTTCTTTCACTTCATTAAGAATGGACTGAATCCCGTTGCTCATTGAATCGTCAATGGCTCCAAAGGGGGTAACTGGATGGAGACCGGGTAATTCCGAGGCATCGGCGAGAACTTGATACCTTCCAAGTATCATTTGAGATACTTTTTCGATGCCAACTTCGTCAAGAGATTGAATCTGCCGAATTTCTTGGTCAATGAGACGTGCGTGGGTCACAGCAGCAACGAGATTACCGGTCCCAGCTTCACCTTTTGTTCGAATCATAGAAGCGCCTTCGTAAATCCTTCGAACAGCTTCTCCAAGGCCAGTAGCCCCGCAAACAAAGGGGATTGTGTAGTCCTTTTTGTTGATGTGAAAATAAGGGTCTGCTGGAGTAAGAACTTCAGATTCGTCAACCATATCAACGCCCATGGATTCAAGAATTCTCGCTTCGCCTTCGTGGCCAATTCTCGCTTTTGCCATGACCGGAATAGAGGTGCAATCCAAAATCCCTTGAATCATGTCGGGATGACTCATACGAGCAACCCCTCCATCTCTGCGAATGTCGGCTGGTACTCTTTCCAATGCCATGACTGCGACTGCTCCAGAGTCCTCTGCGATAGCTGCTTGCTCGGGGTCAACAACATCCATGATGACGCCGCCTTGTTGCATGCGTGCAAAGCCTCGCTTGAGCAAATCGCTACCGTTTCTAAGTTGGGTAAAGTCAGTTCTTACCATGCCAATCAGTCATTCCAGTGATGCGCCCTTCAAGAACATTGGTTCTTGGGATTGATACAATTTTCGGGATTTCATGCGAGAACTCATCATCTGCGAGGATGGGAGAATCTCCCTCCGCCCTCTCTGCGTCGATTGATTCGTGTGCATTACGGTCAATCCATGCTTCATCTTCATCGAGTATGTCGGTGTCTGAAAATATCGCATCAACAGGGCATTCTGGAGCGCAAGCACCGCAGTCAATACACTCTTCGGGGTCGATAATCAGATATTTCTCTGTTTCACGAAACGCATCAACGGGGCAAACTGCAACACAATCTTGGTATTTGTGATCGATGCAAGCGGATGTGACGACATGTGGCATGGTGTATCTCAGATATCTGTAATCCTCGTATTACATGAAGTCTTTGAAAGAAGCGGTTATTTTTGGGAATCAAGCCACTCTTGACCGTAATAGTTCCACTGTTCAGGAGTCCACCCCACGGGGAGACCTTCTGTTGGTATGGGTGGGTTTTGGGCTTTCACTGGTTCGATTCCTTGTTGAGGGGTGGTTTCATTCTGCAAAGGTGGCAATTCAATCATCGAGCTGACCTCAGCAAATTTGCTGGTCGAATCTTTGATCTCAGATTCCAAAAATAACACCTCATCCATTTTCTCACCCGAATCTTCTCTCTCTTTGAGGACTTGAACTGATACCAGATACAAGAAAATCGACAGTACGCCACCCAGCAAAATAAAAGCAGCTATGAGTTTCTGTGATTGGCCTTTCTCGCTTTCACTCTGTGTATCAGTAGAGTCAATGGTGTCGTTTTCACTTTGAGAAACATTCGATGGTATTGTCGTGTTTTCTTGTATAGGAATTACATCTCCAGTACTGTTATTTGAACCATCATGGACAGGAGATGTAGATTCCTGAGACGAATTGTTCTGCTCATCGGTTGATGAATCGCATCCATCGGGTATTCCGTCTCCATCGTCATCCAGAGAATCGTCAAACCCTTCACACGTATCGTTACCGTTCGAGACACCATCAGAATCATTGTCAAGCATTTCATCACAATCATCCGGTATTGAATCATTATCAACATCGAGAAGGTCATCATATCCAGGGCACAAATCTATAGAATCGATGATTCCGTCCAAATCAGAATCGACATATGCATCACAACCATCAGGAATGGAATCATTATCCAAGTCGACCGAGTCATCGAAACCCCAGCATTCATCATCAGGGTCAAGGATTGCATCGTCATCCGAATCATCAACACATCCGTCCCCATCAACATCCCATGGAAGTGATTCTTGGTTTGGACAGAGATCGACCCAAGTTTCCAAATAATCTCCCGGTGTCATGTCCTTATCTGAGAAGGCGGTGTAATCGGGTGCATATCGTCGAACCTTGAAAATGGCATTCGCAGTTGTTCCGATATTATTGCCTTCAGGTATGATATCTCCTTGAGCAAGCGTTCCTTGGTTTGTCACCGGATTGATGTATTCCCATACAATTTCTCCGTTGAGGTTGACTTCATACAATGTCCCTTTCGTGCCGTATGTGATCAAAGTATTGCCACTTGGCAGTCGTTCTGCTCCTGAAATTGCTGGTGCATACATGTCCTGGTTAATCCCCCACGACCAATTTGCAGCATTGGGCCCCCAAGTTCCATTCTCTTGGAGTGGATAATTTCCATCAGTGAAAGGAGATTGAATCACATCGACAGAGGAATAACTTGTTGAACGTCCTCCACCGTTATTGAACACCAAGAAATGGCCAGCTCCCTCACGATCCTGCTCAATCCATTGCACGTCGTGTTGGGCAAATAATTGCTGGTCGCTGGAAAGCCCACTATCATAGGCTTGAGGATTCCCCCATCGATACAAAAAATCGCCTCCCTTACCAGAGTTCCCGCCCGTATGTCCTGCAGCCTCTTCGGTTGTCGTACTGTGGTCGATGATGTAAAATTCGTTTGTGTTTTTACATGAAAGAGCAATTTGGTCGAGTATAGCATTGTAATCGATACCATTGCAGTGCATCCAATCAGCACGCCCGGCTTGATTTCCAGTTGCACCCACGAAATTGATATCCAGTAATTCTGGGTGTTCACTCACAACCCCATAATTATCTTTTGAAGGGTCATAATCTTGAATCAAATGATCCCAAGCATGCCATTCCCAAACAATGTTGGCTTGGTTATTTGGCAGTGGTTCAATTTCGATAATATGGTCGGGCCAAACGTTTGCATTTCCACCGGGTGCATCGCTCGCAATAGCTGGATTTCGACCCGCCTGCAATGCTTCAGATTCGGATTTATCCTCCCATGCAATGGCCAGAATGTTCCCATTTGGCATCGGTTCTATGTCATGGTGAGTTATGTAATCCGTGGAAGAGTATTCCCACGACCATTCAGCGGTTCCATCCCAACCAATACGTTCGATTTTCCCCGCAGTCCCTCCACCGCTGAAGTCACCCACCGCTTGTTGAGCAATATTTGCAGAACGTAACAAGTCGCCGTCTTCGAGCAGATAGGAAGCCAAACCGGGCCGGTGACCTCCAGGCGATTCCCATGAATGGATTTCTCGACCGTATTGATCGATGAGATAACTCGTTGAGGAAGGCATTGGAGAAAAGAGAGTATATCCGGGGCTTGTTGAATTTGTACACGAGATTAATCCCATTGTCCAAGAACCATTACGGTCAGCATGACAAGCAGGTGGTTGAATCTCAACTTTTCCCTCTTGGGACGAACTTTGAGGGAGTAGAGTTAGGCAAAGAAACATCATCATGCCGAGCATGACGGCACGTAACTTTGCATCCATGTGAGTTGCTTATGCAATGAGGCTTTGAACTTGGCGTCGGGATGTTTCAATAACAAATCACGGGTCTGAAATGACCTTTCCTAAGGCAGCCTGTAAGACCTTTTTACACTCATCAAGCGGGTCTTGGCCAGGATAAACTTCGACTTTTGTTTGACATTTTATCGTCACTGCTCCCCCGGGCGCTGCAAGGACAGCTTCACCGTCAATGAATGAATTAAAATCAAGACGAAAGTGCAATGTATTGTTTTCATCGAAACGTGGTTCGAGGTCGACGAGCAGGTTTTGAATATTTTCGGCCCCAATTCGAGATAACGATTTGAGTGAATTGGCCTTCTTTTTGCTTCTGCCGGTCACCATATACATCACGGAGCCGTGATATGATGTTGTTTGTTCAATCTCGACCATCTCAGGATCACCTACAAGCCATGCGATTGCATCTGCAACAACTGATTCATCTGCAACAGCACTGACTGTTGCACGCCATGTGATGTGATGGAGGCCCACAACCATGGGGTAAACTTCATGCTCATGAGTTTACCGAATTGAACCGTTGGAAACCTTTTGTTTGCCTAAGAATCAACACGTGTCCGAGGAGGCTTCTTCAAATAGGGGAGGTTAGTGGCCGAGTTGCAAGTGGGGTAGCCCCCGCAAGACATACACCCCGAGTTGATACAATGGCAAAGAAAATCAGTGTGAAGGCACGTGCAGCAGCACGTAAGCAGCGAGACAAGTGGAAGAACAAGATTTGGTACACGATTCGTGCGCCTCGAACACCATGGGATTTTAAGAAAATTGGAGAAACTTTGGGTGAGTCTGATGAACACATCCTCGGCCGTGTCTATGAGATGACACAACAAGAATTCAATGGCGACTTTACGAAGATGCATGTTATTCTTCGTTTCCGTGTCCACGAGTGCGTTGGACAAGATGCACTCACGACCTTTATCGGCCACCACCACCAAACCGACCACATTCGCCGTCAAATCCGCCGTTACCGTGGCAAGGTTGACGATGTTGTCGATGTCGTATCCACTGACGGATACCTCGTTCGCCTCAAGCCCCTCATTATCACACAAAAGCGTGTTCAAACATCTGTAAAGCAGGCTATGCGCTCCAAGGCTCGTGATTTGATTATCGCTTTTGCTTCCAAAGCAACCTATTCAAAGATTCAAACTCAGATTCTTGACGGAACCTTGGAAGAAGAAATCCGTAAGGCTGTAAAGCCAATTTATCCAGTCAAGTCTGTGGCTATTCGCAAGAGTCAACTGCTTCAAGCAGGTGTCGTTGCTGAGAATGGTAAAACACTCGATGAAATTCATGCTGAAGAAGCTCGAAGTGATGCTGAACTCAAAGCAAAGAAGGCAGCTGCACTCGCCGCAGCCATGGAAGGCGAAGAAGACGAAGAAGAAGATTCAACTCCTTCGATCATTGACGCTGCTGAAGCAATGGAACCAGCATCAGAAAAAGCACCTGCCGAAGAAGCACCTGCTGAAGAAGCACCCGCTGAAGAAGCACCTGCTGAAGAATCCGCTCCAACCACGGACTACGATTCTATGAAGGTGGCAGAATTGAAGGAACTCTTGAAGGCTGCAGGAAAACCTGTATCTGGAAAGAAATCCGAATTGATTGCTCGTCTCAATGAATAATCGCTTCGCGCAGTGTCTCAAGAATGCGAGCGAAAGCAAGGTCTCCACACTGATGAAGCCGTAGGTTTGACATGGAAGAGACGCGAGGAATGGACATGCAACGGCTCGGCGTGATTGGAGGAACCGGACTCATCGACATGACAGTTGGTGATGAAATGAAGCGATCCGGACTCACTCTCGTTCGCAGGGATGATGTCCATGTTGAAACTCCATGGGGCGAAGTCCCACTCACATGTATGCGCTTACAATCAGGTGATCATGAGAAAGAATTGTTTTTCCTTCAACGTCATCATAACGGTCAACATGCGAGTAAACCTCCTCATAAGATAGAGCATCGGGCGAATATACGTGCTTTGGCGGATGCCGGCTGTGAAGCAGTCATGGCAGTCTGTTCAGTCGGCGCAATAGCTTCTGATTTCCCTCCAGGAAAAGTTGGTTTGGCTCATCAATACATCGATTTCACGGGGGTTGCCACCACCTTTCACGATGATGCTGCAGTTTTTACTTCGGTCACGACACCTTTTGATTCCGATCTAAATTCACGACTGAGTTCTGTGCTCCGTAACGTCCAAGATTTCTCTGAAGATGAGCGATTATTCTACACGTATTGGTTAGCACAAGGTCCACATTTTGAAACCAAGGCAGAAATCGATGCTATTGATTCACTTGGTGGACACATGGTGGGTATGACCATGCCTCGTGAGGCCAAATTAGCGCGTGAACTCGATTTGCCTTACACGGCAGTTTGCATCTCATCAAATTGGGCTGCCGGTCGCGAACCGGGCGATGCAGGAGCAGATTTGGATCATCATGCGGTATCCTCTCAAGCAAACCGAAGGTTGATGCCAGTTTGGGCTTGTTTGGTCGAATTGCTGTCCTAGCTCGAATAACGGCAACCATCCTCTTTTTAGGGCGTCCTAAAACTTAGATAGATGGACCCGTGCCATGAACTATGGGAGTCCTATCTGATAACGGCCTCATCGTCGTCGGGGCTCTTTCGACCATCGTACTTCTCTCAAGTTTGACATTAAGTTTCGTCTTGGAAGAGGAAGAGATTTCCTTTTCGGTGAATGATGAGGCAATGATGAATGATGTCTTTGAGATTTCATCTTTCGGTCCAAGGGTTACGGGTTCATCCGAGGAAACAATTGCAGCCTCATACATCAGTGATAGATTTACAGAAATCGGCTTAACGAACGTCCAAATTGAAGAGTATCAAGTCATGGGAACTTGGTTTGTTGATGCAGAACCTGAGGACCATCAAATCCTGATGCACGCACAACTGGAACAAGGAGTACAAAATGCTCCAGGACTACCTGATGGAAGTGCCGGAACTGCGAGGGTTCAACTCGAATCGAGCGGTAATTTAGACCACGTAGACAAGTTTACGTTCTTAGGTTATTCTGGTTCCACTCACAAGCACGATAATATGATCACATATATCGGAAACGGTTCGAGTGAAGAGTTTTCATCGGTTGGTGACATGACTGATATGGCCCTAATGATCAATTATGACAATTCAAGAAACCTGTCCGAAATTTACAAAGATTCGATTGACAGAAACGCCGGAGTCGTCATGATTTACACCGAGGGTGTCGAGACGCCTCCATTTCGATCGGTAACCGTTCAAGAGAACGGCAAGACTGTTCCGTTTCCACAAGCCTATGGAGGCGAATATGCGAACTCTCTCATTCCATTCATCTACATTTCAGAAAGTGTTGCAGATACGTTCCACGGTTTCATTGAACAAGCATCAGACGATCCAACTTTGTTTGCCTCCTTAGATGGTTTTTGGGAAGGAAATAATGTTGGAATGAGAACGGTCAAGGTTGTAACCGGTGAGTTACCCGGTCATGGTGACGGAGAAATTTTGATTGGGGCTCACCATGATTCAGTATACATCAGTCCGGGAGCGGTTGACAATGCTGTTGGAGTTGCGCAACTTCTCGAAGTAGCGACTGAATTGAGTGATTTAGAACTCCAATCCACCGTCAAGTTTGCAACTTGGGGTGGTGAAGAATTAGGCTTGCTCGGAAGCCAAGCATATATCGATGCTCATAGCGAGGAAATGGATGATTTAGATTTGTACATTAACCTTGATTCCACGAACCTTGACCCTGAAAAAGGGCTCTCTACATTAGGAATTGAATCGTCTGAGAAAGATTTGGTTCAAGCCATATCGAACATTTATGACGAAGTGCTTGATGAGGGCTGGGGTGGCTATTCGGCGAGTGTATCATTGAATGAGAATGGCGGTAACAGTGATCATCGTTCATTCAATCAAAGAGGAATCGAAACGATCGGATTCTTTGGCTGGGAATATGAAGAATATCACCGGCAAACTGATGTTCCAAGCGTTGTGCACAAAGAAGGTCTTGGTTTGACAGCTGAAATTGTGTTGGAAATCGTTGTTGCTCAAGGTGGGCATCACAGCGGCGATGAACCACTCATCCAAATTCAGGGACTGGAAGGTGAATCATCGTCTTGGGTATTCCCATTCTTGCTCGCATTGGCGGCCGGACTCGCTACAGGTATTGGAGGACTCATCGTCTTTGTTTTGAAGGAAATAACTTCCGAATTGATGGCGTTTATGCTGGCAATGGCAGCGGGTGTGATGTTATTGGTTTCAACTGTAGACTTATGGTTCGGTCGTGCATTGGAGTTCGGTTTTGTTCCGATTACATTTTCTTTTGCAGTGGGCGTTTCAATCGTTTATCTTGTGAGTTATTACACATCGAAAGACGATGTGGATGTTGAGTTGACAAAAGAGAGAAAGTTGTACAAATCAGGAATGTTAACCGCCATTGCTCTTGCCATTCACAATTTCCCTGAGGGCCTGGCTATGGGCGTAGCAGTGCTTGAATCGGCCCAATATGGAGTCGTTTTGATGTTTGCTATTGCATTGCATAATATTCCCGAGGGTATCGCTGTAGCCGCACCGATTCAAGCGGGTAATGGCGGTCGACTGAAAGCAACGATGGTTGCTATGGCGACGGGTTTGACGGAACCACTCGGTGCTTTGTTCGCACTCTTGGTTCTCGGTTCCATTCTTACGCCAGTGATGGTCGGTTGCTCTCTTGCTTTTGTTGGCGGTATTATGACTGTTGTCGCCTACAAAGAATTGATACCCCAAGCAATGGAACAGAATAGACCCAAACATATGATTGTAGGTGCTCTTTTCGGAGCTGCAGTCATGCAGTTAAGCCTTCTTTTACTTGGCTAAATGGCTTTTAGCTCTTCCTTATTGGTCGCTGTATTACCTTCAAACTGTATCGCGCAATGTCTAAAATCTGCCACTTTGAACGCATTTTATGGAAGGAATGTCAGTCGACCAATGGATGGCGCATGAAGCCCAAAATGAATGGGAAGTCATGATGAAGAAAATTGCAGTTTTTCATGACAAACACAACTTTGAAGAAAACAATGGGCACGACATGGGATACAGAATTGCACTTACAGTTGAGGAACTGGGTGAACTTGCTGCTGCTGTGACGAAAGGTAAACCACTTTCGGAATGTGCTGAAGAGATGGCAGACATATTACTGTTGTTGATGGGCCACTCATTGGCCATGGAAATTGATTTGAAGGCTGCTTTTGAGTCGAAATATGCAAAAATCATGCAACGACCCTCTCGCCAAGGCCGTCTGGGTCTACGGGTTACAGAGTACAACCCTGACAATGAATAATCATCGAATCCAGTGCTGAAATATCATGTTATGCTCATCTCGAGGACCGGCATCGACAAAGCGCTCCCCAATCATGTGGAATCCTTCGCCTTCCATTGAAGGTGCAAAAGCATCAGCGCCCTCAACATGTGTATCGATGATTGTTTTGTAAATCTCTTTGGTGTGTTCCAAGAACAACTGATAAATTTCGCCCCCACCGATAATCATCAATTCTTCTGATTCTCCAAGTTCAAGAATTTCTTCATAGGTAAGTACCTCCACATCTTCACGAGGTGTTCTTGAGAGTACAATGTGTCGACGTCCCGGCAACTTTCCGGGCAAACTTTCCCACGTTTTGCGACCCATGACCATTGTTTTGGACATTGTAATTCGCTTGAAGTGCTGTAAATCAGAAGACTGACGCCATGGGAGGTCGCCGTCTTTTCCTATAGCACCGTTAAGATCGCATGCAAAAATCATGGTAAACATCATTTCACCTCATATTGCAATCGGTGCAGAGATGTGCGGGTGATGTTCATAGCCAACCACTTCTATGTCGTCGAAGGTGAAGGAATCGATTGTTTTGCACTCCGGATTGAGTTTGAGTGTTGGCAAGGGAAGTGGTTCTCTTGATATTTGTAATTTCGATTGTTCCAAATGGTTCGTATACAGATGAGCATCGCCAAAAGTGTGAACGAATGTCCCTGGTTCAAGTTCGCAAATCTGGGCCATCATGTGGGTTAAAAGCGCATAAGAGGCAATGTTGAACGGAACACCAAGAAAAACATCTGCACTTCTTTGGTAGAGCTGACAATTGAGTTTTCCATTCGCAACATGGAATTGGAAAAAGGCGTGACAAGGCATTAACGCCATCTCCTCAAGTTCTCCAACATTCCACGCTGAGACGATAATTCTCCGACTGTTTGGATTCTTCTTTATCATTTCAATCGCTTGTTCTACTTGGTCGATGACACGTCCATCATTTGCTTCCCATTTTCGCCACTGCTTACCATATACCGGGCCTAAATCGCCGTTTTCATCAGCCCATTCGTTCCATATACGGACTCCATTTTCTTGCAGATATTTGACGTTCGTATCTCCTTTCAAAAACCATAGCAATTCGTGAACAATAGAGCGAAGATGAAGTTTTTTTGTCGTGACCATCGGAAAACCTTCAGAAAGGTCAAATCGCATTTGATGCCCAAAAACCGAAAGAGTACCAGTACCTGTTCGGTCACCCTTCTCTTCGCCTTCCTCCAGAATACGCTGAATGAGTTCGTGATAGACTTTCATCGAGACACCGAATACTGGTCGTAACCGACAGCACTTGAGCATTCTTGAGTGAAGTTGTCTCAAACTGTAATGAAAAGTACATCGCTTGCATGATTTGGTTCCGAGAGGTATTTTTCGATTTCCTTTTGATTGAAATCTGCAAGAAGTGGCGCAAGGACACCCCTCACTTTCTCAATTTCCCAACACCGGCAAACATACCATCTTCGAGCCATCTCCGCAAGAATGCATAATGCTTCATTCCCGAGTCCTATTTCGTTTAGACTTCGCACGGTGTGAAGTTCCTCATAGTCGGATGGGAGAAGTTCGGAACAGTCATCGAAAATTTGTTTTGTCGATTGGAGGGCTTTTTGACTCAATGTGGCTGGTGTTGAATGGATTGGCCAACCGGCTATCCCGAGTAGCACAAGAGATACTATCGAATCTGTTGATGGCGTCTGACCACCTTTGGGATCACGAAGAACACAAACGGGGAGTTGGTCCATGTACACCTTGAGGTGTGGATCGTCATCGTTCAATTTGTGTTGAATGCACTGGAAGATGTCGATTAAAATCGTTGGACCATCATCATTCGAAATGGCAAATGGCCGCCCATCTCCAAACTTGATACTCCATAATGGTGTTGAATTGATGATTGAACAAAGCAATTCCATTCCACGCAATTCTGCCTTTAATCTCTCAGGGCTATAGTAGCCATCTAACTCAAGTTCGCCAAGAGATGTATCTATACGCTTCACGTAGGGTTGAGTATTCGACATTACTTCAACTATGGAGCGCCGAGGGCCGAAATGCTACCCATAAGTTGGTCGGTAAATTTTCTATAGAGCGTGGAGAGAGTGGCACGTACTTCATGTTCATCTTGACTTGAAAGTTCAATCAATTGTTGAGCATTCATATTGCCTCCATCACGATGTCCAAGCCACTGCATCCAAGTGATTCCCTGTCCAGCTGAAAGCGTAATTGGGCGCCAAAGTCGTGGCACTTTGTGGTCCTGTGGCATCATCATGTTGCGGGTTCCCATGAGTGCAATTGGAACGACAACAGAATCTGGATAGGATGCCGCAAGACGCGCGACTCCAGTTTTTCCGGGTAGAAGGAAAGGTGCTTCAGTGCGTTTTGAACGAGTTCCTTCAGGAAATATTCCGAGCGCTTGACCTGAGTTCAAAACATCGGCGGCACTCGACAATGCACCCTGGCCACCCTTGTCCCGTTTTGTTTCAATTTGGCCGGTTGCTCGCATTAAAAATGCCATTGCTGATTTCTTGAAATGTCCGTCCTTAGCGAGATAATGGGTCGTTCGTCGAGCGGAGGCAATGACAAATATCGGGTCTACATGTGAGAGGTGGTTGGCTGCAAGAATGACAGAACCTTTTCGAGGTATATTGTGGAGGCCATGCATTTTGGCATTCAGCGCCGGTCTCAAAAAAGGAGATAAAAACATTCGGAGAAAACTGTAACTCGGAGTCTTTGGGAGCGGTTGACCTGTGGTTGGTATCAACCAATGTTTTTCGAGAGTTCGCCATGCCTCAACGAGTGATACGCCCTCTGTCATGGTAAAATCGAGGAGGGTTTTTGTTTTGATTGTTGCCATTCCTTTCATTGCTGAGTGCTCGTTTTTACACCTTGCTCACTCACGCAAAGAAATGCGTCCAAAGTATCAAGACACTCGGCATAGACCAAGCACCATGGCTCCTACACGAAACGGTGTTTTTGTGAAGAGCCTCACGTGTTCTATTCTCCTCTGTTTGCTCTCTTCGACCTTCAGTCCGGTTGCTGCAGCTGACATTTCTTGGGAAGAAGATGGTTGGCTACGAACGGCTCTGGCACAAGAACGTCTTGACTCAGGCGATGAGTTTGGTTGCTATGGCATGCCTAATATCGCTTGGAGTGCAGACCCTGGTGCTGTGGCTCTTGAATGTAGGCAATACATCTCTGAGCGTGTAATTGCAAGCCATTGGGGCGAGAACCCGATTTCAACATTTACGCCAACAGGACTGACAATGCGTCAACATACGACTATTGCAGGTCAAGGTTTCATGGTTCACGGCGATCAGAATGGTCTTGATTCGACAGCATGGCACAACGCCAGTGATGCACCTAAGGATGATTGGGACTGGTATAATCTCGGGCGAAGAGGTGGAAGTTTAGAACAAATTATCGGATCAAAAGAACAAGTTCAAACCGCTGTTGAAGAAGGCGGATTGGTAAACCTGTACTGGGTCGGAAGAATGAATGATGCAACCATACGCCACGATCGAGATATCACTGCCTATCTTAACGACGAGGCACAAGCATGGATGACAACATGGGGTGAAGCATGGTCATATTGGACCGTTCATGACTGTCATCAAACTGCTTATTCAAGCGAAACAGTCAATGGGCAAACCATTATCCAGTTTGAATCGCAGATTACTGAGGGATGTTCTGCTGTAACCCCACTTGCTTGGAATGTCCCCGTAACATATATTCTTGATACCGGTGGTATGGAAGTTACAGAAGTTCGAGATTCTCATGCAAACCTCACCGATTTAACCGGAGTGAAAAAGACCGCAGAGGGTTATACACAAAACGGAACAGAAAGCCTCCATCTCTCTGTAATACGAGGCCACAATGTTACGATTGTTGTCAATGGAACCATTGATTTTGATGTATTGGGGCGAACTCAATTTTGGAATAACTATTCTGCTGCTGTTACCATTGCAGCGCACGATACAACTGATTTGTTCAAGTGGTCAAAGCGATTTGGTGAAGAACCGCATCTGAAATTTACCTGGCTCGTACAACCTCGTGATGGTTTAGGGGAATCTGATTGGCTTGCCGTTCTGGCCATTGTGGTTGCTGTTTCGACCATTACTGGAATGTTATACATCCTCAAAAGGGAAGGGTTGGGACCATTTGCTGAGAAAAATCCTCCACGGCCACTGGGTCTTGAACATGGGCCCTCCGAATCGACCTCTGAAGCCGAATGAGGGCGAAGCCTTGATGCCATGAAGTTGTCACCGTGGAGTTGGAGGATAGTACTATGGGCAGCGAAGATGTAGTCATCGACCCTTGGGGGAGTGCGCAATCCACGGATTATTCACGTATCATTGAACAGTTCGGTCTTTCCTCCATGGACGATGTGCATCTTCCATCTCCTTCTCGACTCCATCGACGTGGAATTGTTTTTGCACACCGTGATTTAGAACAGGTTCTCGATGCACAACGTCAGGGTGACTCCTTTGGTGTACTTACCGGTCTTATGCCGAGTGGACAAATGCACATGGGTCATTCAATGGTTATCGACCAAGTAAAATGGTTCCAACAACTTGGAGGGGATGTCACTATTGCAGTTGCAGATTTGGAGAGTCAAGCTACACGTGGCGTATCACTGGAAAAAGGTCGAAAAGTAGCCTTAGAAGAATATATTGCCCACTATGCTGCTCTGGGAATCGATCCGGAAAAGACCAATGTTTACTTTCAGTCATCCCGTCCAGTCGTCCAACGCCTTGGTTTTCAGCTTGGTAAACGTACAAACCTGAATGAATTGGAAGCCATCTACGGCTTCAGTGGTGAGACCAATCTTGCTCATGTTCAAGCACCTTTGGTGCAGGTTGGCGATATCTTACACCCTCAAACCGATGAATACGGTGGCCTTAGGCCAATCGTGGTTCCAGTGGGAGTCGATCAAGACCCTCACCTGCGCCTTACTCGCGGTCTTGCCTCCAAAACAAATTGGTTCAATGTTAATGATGGCAAAACATCTGGTGTTCTCATCGGTCTTTCTGTTCAAGATGACAACGCCGATGTTCTCGGTCAATTGCCAAACGGCCGAATGGACAGAGAACGTTTGAATTCGGTATTCTCGGGAATTGTATCTTCATTGGAACATCTCGGTTTTTCCGACATCCAATCGAATCCCAAGCAAGGCACCGTTCTCGTCCCAAGTGCGACTCCAAAAGATAAATCAAAAATCCGAATGAAACTTCTCGAGTATGAACGTTCGCTCGGAGGAATGGGTTTGCTTGCCCCTTCTTCGACATACCACCACTTTGCCGTGGGATTAACTGGTGAAAAAATGAGCAGCAGTAAACCGAAAACCACGCTCTTTTTACGCGATGATTTAGCCACCGTTGAAAAGAAAATCAAGCGTGCTTTTTCAGGTGGCCA
>CALCOP010000066.1 GCA_937897365.1 uncultured euryarchaeote | reverse complement strand
GTTGAATCAAATGCGCCTCAACCTTCGGCCAGGTGAAAGTGCTCGTATACGATACGTTCTCCGTTGTCCTCTTCGAGGGCATTATTCAATTGGCCCTGTATCGCTTCGGGTTCGGAACACTTTCAATCTCGGTGTGGAAGATATGTATGTCGACCATCACTCCGACATCGTCATTTTCCCTCAAATAAAAGAAGTTGAAGAAGCATTCTTGCGATCTCGGACTCCGAAGATGTACACCGGAGCTACCACACTCCGAACACCCGGGCAAGGGTCGGAATTTTACTCTCTAAGAGAATACGTTCCAGGCGACCCGTTCAAGAACATCAATTGGAAGGCATTTGCACGAACAGGGGACTTAATGGTCAACGAAAAGTGTCGTGATGCAGTAACTGATCTATACTTGCTTCTCGATTCTCGTGATGTTGCTCGAATTGGTACCGTTCTGAAAAATCCCCTTGAGATGGGAACCGTTAGTGCAGCAAGCTTGGCTGCCTTTTTCATCAAGCGTAGAGACAGCGTTGCACTCGGAATTTATGGCGACGGCCTCGCCTATTTGCCACCGGATACAGGGGATAAGCAGTATTTCAAAATCCTCAGTTCGCTTGCAGGCGTCAAACCCGAAGGTTCCATGCCGTTACAGGCTGTAACAAATTCACTCAGTGGTCGATTCAGTAGAGGAAGCCCAGTCTTCATCATCTCATCGTGTGAAGGTGATGGGACAGTCCCCGCTGCCGTTCGAGACTTGGTTGGTCGTGGTCACGAAGTCACAGTCTTGTCACCGTCAAGCATTGACTTTGAACGCCTTGTGTCCCGTATCCCGCGCATGTCCTATGAAGTTCTCAAATTAGAGCGTCAGAATCGATTGACGACTCTTGCGGGTTCTGGTGCTCAGGTTATCGATTGGATGCCTGACATGGACTTGTCTCAAGCGATTATGCAGGTCAGGGGGTATTAGATGGCAGGTGAAGTTGACCCACAGAGTGATGTCTCCCTGATGGGGGGCAGAGCACGGACACTCCATCTCAAAGCATTGCGTAAGCAATGGCAAATCATCACTCTACAGGTCGTTTCAACCATTGCACTGGTTTGGATGTATCTTGAAGTCGTTTCAACATATGTGGTTAACAGCATCGATCACACCATGTTGTTTGATTCACTTGAATCGGTTGTCGGAGAAGTACCAATCGGAGACTGGCTTATTGGTTCAGGCCGAACCGGGCTTGCCAGATTCTATGTCCCCATTGTGTTAGGGTTGGGCCTTGGAGGGTCCATGGCACTCATGGCGTTCCAATCACCTCGTGTCCAACAGCGAATTAAGTTGGGATTCATCATCACGCTAATGCTCCTTCTTGTGGGTCGTTTGGTTCTTACTTGGCTTCCTTCAATGCTTTTCTCATTCGAGTTACGTGGGCCAACTGAAAACGAACTGCAAACTCTCGAATGGCCGTTGTTGATGATCCTATCACTGATTATTCTCTTCATCTACCTCTTACCAGTCATTATGGGCACTCGCGGAATATGGGGTCTTTCTCGGCGATCAATCGGATGGGCTATTGGATTTACACTCCTGTTCTTGGGAATCCATGCTATTCTCACCTTCCCACTCATCAAGTCACAATTGGGTGATTGGGGGGCTAATCTGATATCCCTGGAGTCTCAGGTCAGCAATCCAAC
>CALCOP010000065.1 GCA_937897365.1 uncultured euryarchaeote | reverse complement strand
TAGACAGTTGCGGCGCTTGTGCCGTCGACCATGGACCAGGTCCCTTCATAATTTACCACAGCGACTTGATGGGCTGGGGCAACAAGTTCTGGCTTCTTGTTTGGGTCACTGCGTGGTGCAAGAAGCGGCAGTGGTAACAAACGTCCATTGTTATCACCAGTGGATGATCCAGACCAGTGGTCACCATTTTGAGTAACACCTCCTACGCAGATAACCAAGCGTTCACCACATGGATTGGAAACATCTCCATCGTCATTATCTCCACCATCATTACCCGCTGCAGCGACGACAAAAATCCCTTGGTCAATGGCGTCATTTGTCGCTTCATCTGACCCGCGTTCGGAACCGAGGTCAAAGGGAATGATATCGGGTGCTCCACCCAAGGATAGTGAGATGATGTGTACATCATTCGATGCGCACCAATCGATTGCCTCTGCTACAACGGAATCAATACCAGAACCATCCTCAGCTAATGCCTTAGCAACATAGAGGTCAACTTCTGGAGCGATTCCCTTCATCCAACCATCAGCAACAAGTATCCCTGCCATACTCGTGCCGTGTCCGTGGTCATCATATGGCGATGCTCTGTTATCGACAAAATCTTTCCACTCTACAAGGTTGACAGATTCAAGATCACTGTGCTGTGGCATTATTCCAGAATCAACAATGCAAACACGGATTCCATCTCCGTCGAGTTGAATACCGTCGAAGTCAATTAAATCTGAATAGATTTCCTGTGAATCAAGTGCCTGCTGCCCAGGTCGATAGGTGACGAGACCGTTCTCTCCAAGAAGAAGAGTTCCAAGGTAAATCATTGCAGATATGAAAAATATTGCGACACCTAATGCGACCATTCTTTGAACAAGTACGAGGTTCTCTTCTGGTAGAATATCGCGATGGTCCTCTGTGTAGGAATCGGTGTCAAGTTCTTGGCTCACATCAACACCTCGAGGTTTAACTGAATGCATGTACCGCTTCAGTTAATGTTTCAGCAAAAAGACGAGCCTCTTCCTCAGTATTGTAGAGATATGCTGAGGCACGTAAGGAACCATTGAGATGCCCTTTGGAATTGAACCATGAATGAACGCAATGTTGACCACTACGAACCATGACACCAGCAGCCTCATCTAGAAGCAAGGCAATATCGTGTGCGGGTAATTCATTCATGAGGATTGAGCAAATACCACCGCGTTTATTTGCGTCAAGTGGCCCAATTATTTCGATACCTGGTAAGTCTTTGATACCATCTGTCATGATTGAATTGAGTTTTATCTCATGTTGGTGGACAGCATCCATGTCAAGTTGTGAAAGATACTCAATGGCAGCGCCAGTTGCCATCATCCCTGAGAAGTTGCCCAATCCTCCTTCGAAACGAGCGGGTGGGTTTGCCCACTCAATTGAGTCGTAGGTCGAAGTTCGAACTGTTTGTCCTCCCGATTGAATGGTACGGAGGTTATCAAGTAAATCGTATCGTCCCCACAAACCGCCCATTCCAGAGGGGCCACACATCTTGTGAATCGAGAAAGCAAGGAAATCAATACCTAAGTTTTGAACATCAACATTCATGTGTGGAGTTGATTGAGCACCATCAACACACATGAGTGCTCCATAATCGTGAGTGATTTTGGTTATCTCTTTGACTGGGATTTTGATTCCATCGAGATTACCGACATGACTCATCGAGACCATCTTCAGATTTGAACCTGCATCGGCACACGCCTTTTCAAAGGCTTCAAGGTTGAATGTATTATCGGGGTTTGATTCAACGATTCGGTGGTCGATACCTTGTTCCTGTTCCAGTTGAAGCCACGGGACGAGGTTGGAATTGTGTTCTCGGTCAGTTGTTAAAACCACATCTCCCTTTGACCATTTCATTCCATGTGCTACCTGGTTTAATGAATGAGTAGCGTTACGAGTAAACACAATTTCACTGGTCGATTCAGCATTCAAAAATTGCTGTAATTTCATTCGTGTCTGCGCAGTCGATTGAGAAATTTTTGAGCCATAACGATGAACTGAACGTCCTCCACAGCCCGGTGTTTTTGTGTAGTAGTCATGGATTGCATCAACGACTGAATCTGGTTTCAAGGTGACGCAGGCATTGTCCAGGTATGCTGGAGCGTGTTCGTCTCGCAAAGTCGGAAAGTCTTGTCGCAATTTTTTGAAATCCATTACCATGCCTCCACATCAGAAATATAATCGAGAGCAGGAGCATTCATGCCACAGTTTGGGCATTCATAGCGGGTCGGAGTGGCCACTGAACAGAGCTTACATGTGGTTCCGATGAGATTTTTGGCAGAGCAGTCAACAGTTGGACATGGAAGAAGAATCTGTCCGTCTTTATTTCTTGAGATTGCCACTGGTGTCTCGCATTCAGGACATTGAGCTTCATGCGCTTGTTGAATCCCATCTTTCCCATCCAATTCCATCTTTGCGTTAATAGCTGCACGTGTTTGAACTTGAGCATCGGTTCCAAGCATACGTTGTGGATACCAAATGAGCATCATGAACAGAGGTATTGAAAGGCCACCAGAAAGGAGATGAGTCATGAGCGCACCCATCCGTTCTCCACCCCGTTCTGCAACGAAATGTGCCCCTGCCCAAGCAGAGAGGGTGATCAAAACAAACCATAGGGTGAGTATGAGCCCCCATCCTCGAAGAGAATGTTCTCCCATTTCCATTTTTGTTAATCGCACATCTTCATGAACGTGATACTCCTCAATGTGGTAATCTCGAGTTTCAACAACTGCTCTACCAAAATAATAGACGAAGAACATGACAATGAGCATCGCAAGTGAACCTTCCATCATTCCACCGAGACTTGCGTTCACTGGGAAATCAATTTGTGTTTCATGAAAGAGGATTTGAGCAAATACGGTGACATTCCAGAAAAAAAGCAGTGAAATTGCATGTATACGCATAACCGGAAACAGCCGCCAAATTTGCATAGCAAACCATCCCCACAGAACAATCGAAATAAGCATTTGAAAATACCCGATTCCACTGATTGAGTTTAGACCTTCAATACCGATTTTAGTGGCATCTCCACCATCAAGAATCTCTGGTGATAAAGAGCCAAGGAAAAATGCAAGGACCCCAATTACGAGCGTTGCCCAATATTCTTTGTTCCACTCACGAAGTGCCAGTTTTGCCTTAAACTTCAGTTCGACTTGCAAGGTATCCAGCGATTTTGCAACAGGGTGAATCTCGGAGAATGAGTATAAGGGTTCAACATCCCGTAGGCGAAATGGGAGAACAGAATGCTCACCCTTCTCGACCGATGGAGCAGGCTCCTGTTCGCTCATGTGTATGCTACCCGCTCCTCCTTTGAATTGTTTCGGATTGAAATCTTTGGTACCAACCTAACTTTTCAAGGGTGAGCGTTAAACGGTGAAGCAAAGTGGGAGGGTTAGAAGCCGAGATCGCATAGCCTGGTATTGCGCGCGACTGGAAATCGCGTGTCCTTGT
>CALCOP010000064.1 GCA_937897365.1 uncultured euryarchaeote | reverse complement strand
GACTACACCGCCAATAATGCCAATCAGAAGACTCTCAAAGAGAAGCATCAAACCGAGGCTACGGGTTGATGCACCTAATACTCGTAAAGTTGCCAATTCGAAATCACGTTCTGCTACATTCATGACCATTGTATTGAACATCACAACAACTGTGAACAGAAGTCCGAGATACATCATGGTTTGGAAAATCTGAGTTTGCTGGTCGAGCAGACTGTTGATTCCGTCAAGCAGAGTTTGACGCTGAATGACACCAGTGGATACTTCTCCCAAAGCTGAATCTACGCCGACACCTGCTGGTAATTCAAGATAAATGGAGGTCGCATTAACGCCAAGGATTTCGCTTAAATCGCCTCGAGCAAAATACATCGTGCGAGCAAGTTCTGCGGTTGCAGTACCTACGATTTCGACTTCA
This sequence comes from uncultured euryarchaeote, assembly GCA_937897365.1. GTDB lineage: Archaea > Thermoplasmatota > Poseidoniia > Poseidoniales > Poseidoniaceae > MGIIa-L1. The sequence continues at coordinate 1,696 of CALCOP010000064.1, read as the reverse complement.
TGTGGAGCACCATTGAGATGAACGGTTTGTTTGTCTCCAATATTCCATCCGAGGAATTCCATACTCCCTTCTTCCATCATTACTTGAGTGACTGCCATACTCTCGGAAGGTGCGTTTCCATCAAGAAGAGAAACTGAACGCATTCCACTATCGAAAGAGTCGAGTCCTACAAGAGTGAATGTCCGCTCGATATCATCGGCATCGGCAACTGAACCAAGTGGCATTTCGATAAGCAATTCATAATCGGCAGAATTGTTCTCTGCCCAGTCGATAACAGGCTGTTCTCCATCCGCCATGATGTAGACTTGTGCATCCCATGATTGGTCGTTTTCAAGGCCTCCGACCATGGTATCTTGCAAACCTGCTGACATCATTTGAATTGATCCAAACAACATCAATGAAATGCCTACGGCGATAAATGTCATCGTTAGTCGAATTGGTTTACGGACGCTTGACCGTATTGAGAGACCGAGAGTTGTTGGCATCCATGAAGTAAGACTTCGAAGTATGCTCGAGCCAACTCGCATTTCATTTTGCCCACTCAAGACTTCAAGTGGGTCGAGACGACTTGCTTTCCATGCTGGAAACGCCCCCGAAAGGAAGACGACAAACATCGTAGAGCCAATGACAGTAAGATAAATTGATGACGGAATAGTACGAACGATAATTGGCATGCCGATAAGATCCTGATAGAAGTCGAGCATTCCATTCATCCCCCATGGCCCCGCTAAAGCACCCAGGGCACAACCTGCGCCCCCAATGACAAGTGGGGCAATGAGATAACCGGTCATGAGTGAAGAGCGCTCGACTCCAAGAGTCCTCAGGACCGCAATTTCCTTGGATTGACTTTGCACCAAACGTTGCAAACTCAAAACGATGGTAATGGATGCAATTGAAGCAATCATCACAGTAAATGGAACGGTTGTTCGCTTGGTTCCTTCCAAATCTTGGCGCATGACTTCGACTGGTTCATTCTGTCCTCGGTCTCGAACGCGTGCATCCAATTCAGTGGCAGACAATGATACACCAACGGCGTCTTTCACAGCGTCGATTTCTTCACCTTCATATTCGGAGGTATCGGGTAAATCATAGGATGGCGTGCCTTCAACATCCAAAACAATTGTATTACTTGTTCCAACTGCGTTGCCGGTAAGTCGAGCCATTCCCGTATCGGAAAGATAGCCTACAACATACTGTCCAGATTCTGGTGGGAATAAGGTTCCTTCAGGGGCCATGATGACATGGAGGGGATGATAACCAGTCCCGACAACGGTGAAGGATGCACTCTCATTACCGGCACCGATACTCACCGTATCACCAATCTCAATTTCAAGAGCTTCAGTGACGTGAGCATCGATAACAATTTCATCGGCTGCAACCGCAGTTCGACCTGTGGAATGCCCATCAGGCATCCATACACGGTCTGCATTCGCATCCGCTGGAATACCATGCCAAAAGGAATTGATGATGTACTCTCCAGTGGAATTCGTGTGGAACATAGCACCTTGAGTTACGGTGCGTCCTTCACATGATTCAAGTGACGGTAGTGTGCCAGAGTTTGCGCCAAACTCTGATGCTAATGAATCACAGAAAGCGCTGACTTGTTCAGGACTCCACGTCGCACTGCGATTGTCAATCCAAAGATCTGCCAAATTCGAACCGCCGTCTTCATCGGCTTGCATGGTGTCATACATGC
>CALCOP010000063.1 GCA_937897365.1 uncultured euryarchaeote | reverse complement strand
GTCATCTGCCAGTCAATAGTTCCGTTTGAAAATGCGATGTCTGCGAGATGCGTGAGGTTCGAAGATGGAAGAACCATCGGCTCTGATGGGTGAACTTCTGCCAAATGCGCATAGGTTGTGCCCGTGTAGAAGTCATTCGTGTATTGACGCCAACGGTGTATTGAATCAACATCAACAACTCCGGTTGTATTGTTCGCCCAGAAGATAATATCCGACGAAATCAAATCATCAGTCGGATCAAATGGGTTAAACGGAGAGCCTACACATCCGACGATCCAAAACTGCTGTGTGCATTCCAATCCATCAATCATTCCTCCCCCATCGGTATCAGGATTTGTCCAGTCGGTTCCGGTTTGATTTTCAACAGCATCGGGAATACCATCACCGTCAAAATCAGCAGGCAAGAGGTCATCCGTTGGGTCATTTTCTGGATTTGTTCCGTCAAAATATTCATTTCGATCGTCGACCCCTCCAGCATCGGTATCAGCAGTGGCATCATCGGTAACCCACACATCTGTTGAGCCGTTAAGAATTCCAATCCATGAAAGGTCACAACCGGTTGAGGTTTCAAAGTAATTATTCAAGCCATCCAAATCATCATCCAAAAGATTTGTACATGGCTGGTTGGGGTCAGTGTTGTCAAAGACTTCATCGAAATCGCTTACACCATCGGCATCAGTATCGGCAAGGGTTGGGTTGGAAAACCATCCAAAGGTTCCGAGTAATTCTTGCCAATCGGCTAATCCATCACCATCTGAGTCGTAATAATCGTCATCACAGTGTTTCTGTGTCGTCCCAATCGTACCTTGAGCAGTTGCATCGGTATGGCAAAATGAACCGTTTCGGTTTGCTACCTGAGTTACACCAGAGTTCGGAGCAGTCGAGACGCCTTGAATGACATTATTCACCGTACCGGCATAGGCAAACGGCAACCATGTCCCTGAAGTATTGTACCAACCAACGCCGCCGCTTGGATTAAATCCTGAACCATTCGCCACATCCAGTCGACTGGTTGCGCCATTCCATGAGACAATCGTTGTTACAAAGTCCACTAACGAATCGCAAGGGTCGGTTCCGTGGGATACATTTCGCTCATCACCGTCATTGATTCCTCCAAAGTCTGTATCAGCGATATCCCACGATGTGCATGAAAGATTCTCTTCCCAGTTTTGAATACCATCGTTGTCTTCATCCCCAGAATCTTCCATGCGAGTAGGGTCTGTTTCACCCGCATCGATAACACCGTTGAAGTTGGTATCTTCCTCGCCATCATCAAATGCGTCTCCGTCAGTATTGTTGTCACGAGGGTTACTTGGCTGAGGTGGGTTTCCGTAGGCACCAGTGACTTCGACGCCGTCGTTAATACCGTCATTATCGGTATCGGATGAGGTAGGGTCTGTGAGTAGAGTCAATGCCTCGTACGAGTCATTGAGACCGTCGCCGTCTGTATCTGCACGTTGAGGATTTGTGCTGGTAATTCCGTCAACTTCAGCAGTAAAGGTAGCACAGCCGTTTGGACCAATTCCAGCAACAGGGTCACATGGAGAGGTCGTCTCGGTCAAAACACCATCTGGTCCGTTACGGAAACACGGAGATGAACCGCACATCGTCGTCCATGTCGGGTTAACGTACTCCATCAAATTGTTGAGTCCATCGCCATCGGGGTCACCGTTGGGACCGTCAGCGTTCGACGCTGAAGTTGCATTCAGACCATTCGCAGCCTCCCAACCATCGTCCATTCCGTCGCCGTCAGTATCCCATCCAGCAACGTCTTCATCGGCAATTCCATCCCCATCATCATCGTCTGATGAACAGTCAGCGTCGCCGTCATTATCAGGATCTGCTGAGTCAACCAAACCATCCTTGTCATCATCAAAACCATTCGTACAAATGTTGCCGACGGGGTCTTCGTCGCAGAGAATAACAGTCCCTAATCCATCGGAGCCGCTGTCACCGCAGCCTGGGCGGTTGTATTGCATAGCATTCTCTTCATCCCAGTCATTCACTGGAACTGTGCCATTCCACCAAACGCCATTGTCGAGTACGCCCGGTGTGGATGAACTGTCCCAGCTTTGAGGTTGTAAGTATGAATATTCTTGCAGATTTGACATTCCGTCCCCATCAGGGTCGCCAACAGCACCGTCTCCACCGTTACTTGAAAGCGGGTCAAGACCATACTTCCATTCCCATCCATCTGGCAAACCATCGTTGTCAGAATCAGGGTCATTCGGAGCGGTGTTCATGAGATATTCCAAACCGTACGTCAACCCGTCTCCATCTTGGTCAGTAGCAGCAAGAGCATCGAACGAAACATACGGAATTGCAGCGAATGTAGAGAGTACCATTAGAGCTGATAACAACACAGATTTGAACGCATTACGATGCTGAAGAATCTGCAATTGGAAGCGCGGCTCGGTGGGGGAAACGGACGTGCGCATAGGATTCACTAATGTCGGGCTGATTTGATGACTCATAAGGCAAATGGTGCGATGTTCATACAATACTTCATTTCAACAGACTTCAAAGTGTTCTCATTCAAAAAAGAAAGGGGGCGCAGCACCTCGTTTTGATTGAACCTTGAGAGCAAAAAACTCAAAGTTCATCAAGTTCGTCTAAAAGTTCGAGATCGTCGTCTTCTTCGACAGCGACTTCTTCAACAACTTGCTCGGTTTGGAGTTCTTCAAATGCATCTTCAACGATCCAGTTCTTGTTGGTTTCATTCATGATAGCGGCATTTTGACCGCGTCGATAAACGGCAAAGACGAGAACGAATGCGAGTCCGAGTCCGAGAGCAATAGTTTGCGGTTCAGGGCTCAATATCTCATTGACCAGACACGAAACGCCGTTACACTTCGTCTGATAGGTGAACGACATGACTTGAGTATATTCGCTGTCATAGGGAACTTCTTCATCCATTGGGGTAACTGTTAGCGTGAGGGTTGCTTCATCTCCGTCTTTAAGATTGGATGGAGGTGTCACGCTAACCGAGAAATCTTTGCTGGAATAAGCGGGGAGAGTGAGCAGGAGGAAACTTCCACCGTTCTGGCCTGATGAGGCTTTGATCAATCCTTCCCAGCCGTTCGGTTCCTCAAGAGTGATAACAACATCAAGCGGGATGTTGTTTTGATTGTCAATCTTGAAGTTGATGTTTCGTTCATTATCAGATTCGAATTGAATGATTTCACTGCTTGAATCAGTGATTTCAAGTTGACCTGGTTGGACATCATCACGCACTTCGACAGTGACTGGCAAGTCAAAGTAGCGAGCTTCTTCAGAGTCGACCCCTTCTTCGATGACTCGCACATAGATGGTGTGTAATCCTGCTTCGACCTTGGAGCGAAGGGTTATGTCGAGTTTTACATCGACATATTCGTCAGCCTCAAGATAAACGACGACGATGTTGGTTTCCGAACCATTGGAGAGGCCGTAATCCCATGTTCCATAATCAGGATTTCCGCCAGGCTCCTCGATGTTCCGGTCAAGGTCAGCAGGATTTTGTATCCTCCATGTTGTTTGGCCAAGCGTATCGCTTGAGTCAGTAATTCTCATGTTGTAATACACGCTTGAACCGGGAGAAACTGGACCTACAGTGCCAAGAGTACCGCCATCTGAATCTGCAATAACTTCAACCAAGATTCCGAAAGTTCTGTGGACAGTGAAAGCCACTTCAGTGCTCAATTCTGTATCGCTCGTACTCGCCACGGTAAATTGAACCAATCCTATATCTTGCTCATCACGTTCACTCGGAGGATAGATTTCCATTCGAACTGTGAGTATTTGGTTTGACCCTATGTCTGGAGTGATTGAATAGATTGACTCCTCGGTAAGTTCCATACCCGTATCGTTATCGAAGAACTTGAACTGCCAACTGATTGGTACATCGGTTACTCGAATCCTAAAGGAATCGGTCACAAAGCCTGCATTGAAGACATCAATGAAAAATTCACCCTTCGTATCCCCCGCATCAACATAGTGAGACAATGTCTCATCATACGCATCTGGGCGAGTTGAATCAGCAATCTGGATCTGATGCTCAAAGTCTTCAAAAACAGCAATACGTGGAGGTGACAAGACATCGGATTCTTCAAGCGATAACACGATGGTTGCAAGCGCAACTTCTCTCTCTACTCCATCGATTTGCGCAAATGCTCGAGCTTCGATTTCAATGCTACTCGGTGCGTTTGTGAGGTCTCCATCAACAACTTCGAATGCAAGAATTGGTCGCGCAAATGTCCCGCCACCGTTGAGGTCAATAATCGCACTTGGTGGGTCCCAAATTGGATCGGACCAAGATGAAGGGAATGGTGAGCCGACTAAGTCGAAATGAACATTCATTGCAGAAGAGGTGGAACCCGTATGCTCAACAAGGAACTCTACACTCGACTGTTGGCCTGGTGCGATGAGAACTGTATCTGGTTGAGAGGAAGGGAGGGAAAGATAGAGGTCATGTTCAATGAACGTTATGCCTGAATGCTCGAAGACAAGAGTGTGACCTTGAACGTCGCTGATTTCAAGACGCAATGGATACTCACCAGCAGAGATTCCAGAGTCGTAAGTCCATGTATAGTTTCCAATCAAACCTTCATTGTCCAACTTAAGGTCGTTGTCTTCAAAGGATTTGTCAAATACGGAGTTTGCTCCGTTTGGAGTACTCATCACCAAATCTACGCCTTGAATGTCGTCACGTCCAAAGGCATCACGAACGTCAACAGTGAACTGCATTGTTCTAAAGTCGGGTCGATGATTTGGAGACCATTCAGTAACTTCTTGGTCGAGGAAACTGGCACCTGGGCGATGAACTCGCACTGATGAATCGGCGAGTGCGTTAGCTTTGAGTTCCAATTTCGATGTTCCAGAGGTGTCTTCAACATCACCAAAGGCGACGTTCACTTCACAACTACCACCGCCAAATCCACCAGTGTTGCTTTCACAGGTTGCTTGAGCATCGATGTTTAATTCGAGTTGTTCACCGCTTTCAACCATAAATCCACTTGAAGGGACTTCGAAATCAATTGTGGTCGTGACCCAAGGACAACTGCTTGTACCGAGAGCATTGCTGGTACAAGGGTCTTCACGTGTTTCAGACACCGAGTCTATTTCAGAACCGCCAGAGTCAAGTGAATAGGTAACATCCGCAGTAGAGCCCTCAGTTCCCTTGAATTGCATGAACACGGTAAGTGTCACTTTGTCTGTATTATCACGGCCATAGACAGCAAGGTCAGAAATCATCTCGTTGCTGCGGAATTGAATGCCGCCAAGCGCACTGAGTTCCTGGTGAGAGCCTGAGGGTTCTTCTGTTGTAATGGAGCCGTCTCCTCCGGTTTCTGAGCTCGCTTCATCCAAATACAAATCATAGGATTGGCAACTTACACAATCGCTACCTGATGGCATAACTACGGACTGATCGGTAAGTTCATTTTCAGCATCTGACACTGGCGCAGATGGCGCTGAAAGAGGCAATACAGAGCCGAAAAGAATGATCACCAAAAGGACCGGTAAAATGCGGTTGACGGAACTTGCTTGCGTAGAGGACACCCTGTTCACCATAGTGGCCTGTTCAGCCGAGTGTTAAACGGTTTTGCATTGAATGTTCAAGAAAACCCCCTCTACGAGGGGGAGAGTGAAAGAGAGAAATATACGGAAGTACAAAATCAGTCGTTCCAATCATAGGCACGCTTGAACCAGCCTTGGAGCTGATTTACTTCGGAACTGCGATGAACAGAAACCAATTCCAACCTTCTTGTCCGAGTTTATTCGCTGCGTCTTCGCCTAAATTATTGACCACAAAGTATTCCCATTTCACCAAGCATCAAACGGGGAAATAGGGGTTTAAGTGGATTTGAAAAGTATGGCTCAATGAGCCTTTTGCAAGAAAAAGAGAGAGGGAAATGCAGGGGGTGGGATACGAACCCACGAACCCATACGGGACCGGATCTTAAGCCCGGCGCCTTTGACCACCTCAGCCA
>CALCOP010000062.1 GCA_937897365.1 uncultured euryarchaeote | reverse complement strand
CGTAATCAACATAATGACTGCGAGTCGATTGACCGATTCAGCCGAACCAGAGCCCTTCAGCCCTCTCTTTACATCCTTAAGCAACGGCGAACGACCGAACAAGACCTGCATAATTTGGGGGCCTTTCGCCCCGATTCGACCAAGCAGTAAAGCCCCTCCAATCCATAGCGCAAATGGACCAATAATACCGATCAGTCCTTCGATAAAGAAGTTTGAAACTATACCGTCTTCACTTCCGTTCATCTCGAGCCAAGTGTCAATTACTGCAAGCATACCAAAGAGGAAGGCAGTCCAGTGTAGCCATCGTTTTGGTTCTGCCTTGACCGTTGTCTTACGAACGCCTTCCTCGATTTCAAGTTCGATAAAATCACGTGCTCGACTGCGTCCAAAAATCATGGCAAGGCCAAGTGTAGTAATCGCTGTAAACAATGTTGAACCAATTCCAAGTGTCGGGTTGACATCAAAGTCACCGGTCCTAAACTCCATGAAACCTACCGCGGAAAGCACGATTGGTACTGCTACGAGTGCCAGTAGATATCCAATCAGCCAAGCAACAGACGACATCACAAACAGCTCCAAAAGAACCATTCCCTGCAAACTCTGCCCGTCCGCTCCAATCACCCGATGGATGCTGACCTCTCGACGACGCTGTTCGAGTGAGAGTACCAATCCATAGATTAGGACGGCGAGGGACAAGAATACGATTGGAATCATGATGATGTAATCAAAGATTTGAATTAAGCCCAAGAAGATGTTAAGGAACAGAATTGTTCCTGAAACAATGTCTGTATAATACAGTTCGATACCAGCATCTGTATAATTGCCATCTTGAACTTGCGTTCCTAAGTTCTCGAGCCACTCTGCCGCATCCGCTGTTGATGTGGTTGGCAGTTGTCCACGATCGATTGTGACTCCGAGGTACATGTGATCGTTGTTAATCAACGTCTCACGTTGCGACTCTTCAAGGACTTCCCATGTTGTGAAGATTGGATTGAAAGGAAGTGTTGGATTGCCCAAATCCCATGGCTCGTAGATACCCATGACGGTCAAATTTTCAACAGTCATCCACATACGACAATATATCATTTCATTGTTTTCGGGTGTTATTTCCCCTGCACAATTGTCCTCTGTAATGCTTGCTTCAAAGAGAGTTGATTCATCAACAACATAGGCAAATGTAAGTTCGTCGAGGACGTCCCCTACCTTTGCTTGAGCCTCGCTTGCGATGGTCGAGGGAAGGATAATTCCTCGATTGGCACTCATATTTTCCGGCGTCGGCCATTCACCTAGACCTGCAATGATGTTCTGACCAAGTCGGTCGGCGAGTTCCCCATCAAAAGCCTCAGGTCCAAGGAATCGAATCGCACGCTTGTCAGATATCGGAGGACCTCCATCAAGAGCTTCAGGGTAATCGAATTTCATAGGATCCCATAGCGGATTTTCGTTGTCTGAAATGGATCGCATTTCAAGAGGCTGTGCAATTACAAACTCGATGTTGAATAAGCCCCCACTGTGTATCCCTTGGCGACCGAGAACGAGTGTACAATCGTTGAATTCCGAAAACTCATCCATCAGTTCGTCGCATACTTCGGTCATCGTCGTAGTATTGTTTGACCATCCAGATGCGTTTTCGACTGGTGTACGGGCAAACTCAATCTTTGCATCGAACGGTTCGGATTCAAGCGATTCCTCGAAAAACAACTGTGAGAGTCCAACACCATACGCAAGAACTGTTGTAATGACTAGAGATGCAAGAAAGACGCCGGCAATGACTGCCATTCCACGTTCTTTACCTCGCCAGGCACTTTGTCCAGCAAGTCGCAGGCGACTTGGTAGTTCCATCAGAGTATGTTGGTATCGTCGAATTCGAGAACGGCCTTTCGAGAAGTCATTCTCTTTCAAGTCGAGACCTTCATCGTTCATTCTTCTTCACCTTCCTCATCAAGGCCCCAAGCTGTTCGTATATCGGAGGCTTCGGTCTTCCCATCGTTCAATAATAGCATTCGATCTGCATTCGATGCCAAATCGGGGTCGTGAGTCACCATAAGAATCGAAATTGGATTTTCTTTGTCGTGGCAGAGTTCTTGGAACAGTTTCATGACTGCTTTTCCGCTTGCTATGTCGAGATTTCCTGTCGGTTCGTCAGCGAGTATAACCGGTCGGTTACCCGCAATCGCACGAGCGATAGCAACGCGTTGTTGTTGCCCACCTGAAAGTTGGTCGGGGATGAAATTGAGACGATCGCCAAGACCGACCTTTCGCAGGGCATCCTCAGCAACTGCAACCGCTTCTACGGATGGAACCCCAGATAATTCAAGCGCTATGGCTACGTTATCGACTGCTGAAAGATTTTCAAGAAGATGGAAATCTTGGAAAATCCACCCTACCTTGTTTCTTCGAACATCAACAACGCTCGCAGGCCCTCGGGTTCCGTAAGCGCGATCTTCAAGGTTGATTTTACCGCTGTCGCCTGCGAGAAGACCACCAATAATGTTGAGAAGAGTGGATTTTCCAGAACCGGATGGGCCCATAAGAGCCACCATTTCGCCTCTTTCGACACGCATGTTGACACCTTTCAACACATTCAGTGAGCCGAAACTCTTGGTGAGTTCGCTTACTTCAAGCAACACAACGCCCCCCATGGCCTCACCATACAGTTAGATTGGCGAGTGTATTTCTTTACAATGGTTTGTATCGAATGACTCAACATCATGTGCGACGCTTTCAAAAAAGGGAAGCATCAGGAAACCCCATGAGCGGGAAGACTGCACTCATTACCGGAATTACTGGACAGGATGGTTCTTACCTTGCAGAATTGCTTCTAAGCAAAGGTTACGCTGTTTACGGATTGGTGCGGAGAGTCTCTCAGCCGAGTCTTGGACGAAACCTCATTAACCATTTGATGAGCAACGATAACTTTCACCTCCTCAACGGTGATTTGGCCGATCAAAATTCCATCGACAATGCCGTTCACCAGGTCAAGCCAGATGAATTCTACAATCTCGGTGCCATGTCCTTTGTTCCAGAATCATGGCGCTCACCAATGATGACCGCTGACATTACTGGACTCGGTGCACTACGCTGTCTCGAGGCTGTCCGAAAGCACGCGCCAGAGTGCCGATTTTACCAGGCAGGATCGAGTGAACAGTACGGAAAGGTGCGTGAAGTCCCACAATCCGAACAAACCCCATTCCACCCACGTTCTCCGTATGGATGTGCAAAGGTCATGGCCTTCGAAATTACTCGTAACTACCGTGAATCATACAACATGTTCGCTTGCACAGGT
>CALCOP010000061.1 GCA_937897365.1 uncultured euryarchaeote | reverse complement strand
TTGATGAAAATTATCCTACTATCCGACCTGCTCCTTCGGAAACAATTGAGTTGCATGATGTTAAAAAGTGCAACATTATTCTTGAATGTCTCAATCCTGAACGAGGAAATTTGTATAGCATTGGTAATGGAGAATATAACGAAAGTCAATTTTTGCGAGGAATTCTGGAACAAGGCAATGCTGAATATGTTCCAATCAACGTATCGGCAGGAGATTCTCTTGAACTGCAGTTGATGCATGCAACTGCTGATGTCTCGTTTTCAATATTTTTCCAAAACCAAACCTCAGAAATTTTGACAAACCAGACGATCGAGCAAAGCAATACGCTTTCCGCCAACACAATTTCAAATTCGAAGTATTGGTATTTTCATGAAGATGGGAGAGTCCTCATGAAGGTGGAAAGCGATTCACTGAATACTGCTTGGGTTCTCAAAGCATCGCTGTTTAACGATGAAGGAACCAATACTTTCATTCAAGTCCACGAAGATTTGAAAATTGTTGGACATTTCTCGACATCTGCTACAATTGAAATGAATGACACTCAAAAATTCACGTTACAATCAGCCCTAACAAACTCCACTGTTCGCATTGACCAATTGGTCAGTGGTTCGTGGATTTCCGGTGAGTTTCTATCGTTGATTTCTGGCCAAGAAAAGGTATTTTACCCTTATCCTAACATCAGCGCAGCACGATTCATTGTCGAATCAGAAGTACATTGGATCGACATACTTGTGGGTGAGTTTGATGATATTGATTCTGGCGAAGAAGCGCCATCCTACCTTCCATCGTCCGTTTCAACAGAGAACTCTTCATGGCCGCTGATGCCGCTTCAGTCTGGACAACTGGAGGGACAGTTAACCCTCTCCATACATGACACAGCGGATGTCTACCGTATTGAAATCGAAGGTTGGGATGAATCTGAGCACCTTGTAAAAATCGTGGTTGAAGGAGCTCACGTTGAAGTACTCCAACTCGAACTTTGGAGTATTGAACAAGAGACATGGATAGACGAAGATTCACGGACTGTAACACTCGCAAATGGAAAGATTCAAACTGCTCTTGAAATGAGTCGAGGTACACATTTCTTTCGAATTTCGCACCTCGATTCTATCAATCATACCGAGCATAATTGGGGTGACGATGTACCGAGTGTGACATATTTTGTTTCATCAATTTACACCCTTATCGATGAAGGGAACGAACCATACTTCCCGCCAGATGACAACGCAGTAAAATGGGGAACTATTGCAAGATTCTTCCTTGGTTCGTTGTTCCTTATCCCAGTGATCCTGTTTGGAGTTCAACTTTACCGCAGTAAAAAAACCGCGGAAAATTTGCTGTTAAAAACCGAGCAACTCGCATGGTTTAAACAACAAATGGATTCAGGAGAATCTACACCCCAACAATCACGTAAAAGTTTGACAAGAGCACTCCACGCAGTGACCATGCTTGAATGGGAAGAAGCAAACAAAGCATGGGGGCCAAGCGACCTTGAATATCGAACCGAAAATGTCGCCTTAGCAGTTTGGAAACTGGATGAAAGAATGGCAAAGCAACAACATGCAACACCATTGATGGTTGGCATTCACATTCTCGAGGGAAATTGGGATTTGGCTGCTTTACGATTTGATGCACCCGTAGGCGAGGCATGGAACATTGAATTGGTCGAACCACGGTTCCTCCACCGAGGAGAAGAAGTATTCCTTGATACGATGGCGAAAGGAAATAAGACATTCATCATGGCAGAAATAACTGGAAATGCAAGCGCAGTTGATATTGAACTCAATGGACGAATGGACGGAGAAGCAAGCGCAGCCCGAATACCATCAACGCTTACAGTCAAAGAACCCTAAAGCACTCTTATTCAGTGTGTTCAAACTCTTCATGCCGAAATTGCACGATGAGTGAGACCCATACGAGAATGGCAATCGATCCGAAAAAGGTATTGAGTTCAAGAATGACTGTAAGAACCCAGATGCCGAGATAAAAAAGAGAGATAGCAGTCGCAAGACCGGTTACCAGTAAAGGTGCGAGTCTCAATCTGGGGTCGAGAAAACTGTAGACATAATATCCACCTCCATAATATGCGAATGGATATGCAAAAAGAGCATATAATGCTCCAAAGAATAATCCAAAAATGGCAAAATGCGGTTGTAACGCAGGTTGTATGAGAATTATTTCGACTGCAAGGAAAATTGTCACAAAATTATGCATTGTCTGGTTGTGAAAGTAGAATTGATGTTCATGCATTCGCTTTTGCTTCACTTCTGCAGGTAAAATGATGTACCTAACGATTGTTGAAGTGAGAAATGCTGAACCAAGGGCAGTTGAAAAAATCAAGACTTGAATGATATTGAGCCATGGAGGAAATGTGAATGAGAAAGTAAGTGATAAGGAGGAAAGGGTTGCAAGGGAAAAATAGAGAACATTGCACAAGAGAGTCCAACTGCTGAACGTTACGAATTTCTTGATCCCGAGCGGATGAAGGGTTTTTTCTCTGCGCGACTCATGATCGAGAACAACCATTGTTCCTGTCTTCATTCGAAACATGTAAACGATTGCAGAAACGCCGATGAGGAGACAAAATGTTCGCCAGCAGACAATCAAAATATTTGGAAGAGAGGAGGAGAGAAATGACGCTGATGCGACTTCAAGCAATGAGAACACATTCCAATAGAAGAGAAATCCGAAACTAACAACTGTTATAACCCCTAAAGTAAGGACACTTTTTCCAGTTGAGTCTTTCTCGCCATACCCACTCATCGAATTCAATTTGCCGGACCTCCAGTGACTCAAAAGGCTTGTTGAATAAGGAAATGGGGTGTTCAAAGAGGGTGTCGTTAAAATACCGTATTTACTCGGAACGTTGAGACAAGCATGATTCATTCACCCCCAAAAACATCAACGCATCAATCACCTCGTCGCCACGACATTGATTGGCTTCGTGTTGTTCTTTTTGCATTGCTAATTTGGTTTCACTATGCGGTTTTTTCTCTTGGACAACTTGAAGGCGATGACAGCAGTATGGAAATCTTTAATTTCCCACTCTTCATTATCATTGGTGTAATGCATCAGTGGAGGCTTGCTGCTTTATTTGTCATATCAGGGATGGGGAGTGCCTTCGCTTTCCGTCGTAGAACTGCAAAAACGTATATTGTTGAACGAGGAGTGCGCCTTGGATTCCCTTTACTTTTCGCAACCTTCATACTTTTCTTTGGAATATTTGAGCCAAAAAAAGCCCTTTTAGGATTATTTACAATTTTTCCAGGTTCAGAAGATATGCCTTACGGCCATCTATGGTTCATCTACAATTTACTCATCTATTCAGTGATTTTAACCCCACTCTTTGGCCATGTTCGTAAAAACCCCGAAGGTTTCGTAGTGAGAGCGGTACGTTCAATACTGAACATTCGTTTTGGCGCTGGTATTATGCTTCTACCGGCGCTCATACTCACTTTGAATGCTATTTTGTTCAAACCATGGGGTTTTGGAGAAGTTGGAATGTGGTGGGAATTCCCAAGATACTTGCTCTACTTCTTATTTGGTTACTTACTGATTTCTGCGAAAGAAGATTACTTCCGAGTCCTTGATAGGATACGGCTACCAATCTCGATTTTGACACCAATTTTAGCATTCATGTGGTTTGTGATGAGTGAAGTAAGTTCAATTCCGAACATCATGGCTGGAGGATGGGTGAATGAGGGATATGATGCCTATTCAACGACCACAATTCTGGCTGCTTCAATCCAGTCGTTTCATGCTTGGTTTTGGTGCCTTTTGATTTTCAGTTGGGCCTCAAAATTTTTGAATCGGCCAAGCAAGTGGTTGGCTTACCTCAACGAAGCAGTTTATCCTACATACATCGTTCACATGCATCTCACGTTCTTCCCAATTGCGATATTTGGGATTCTTGGTGTAGGATATTATTCTGGACTTGCAATAGGGACAATCCTTGTCATGGTAGGGGTAATAGTATGTTTTGAAATCGTCCGTAGAGCAACATTTGCTCGAACAATCTTCGGACTCAAGGGTGGACATGAAGAAGTTGCTAAACTCTATCCTTACAACAGAATCGAAAAGAAAGAACTGCGAGTAGTGGTTGCAATCGGTTTTCATGTATTGGCAGCATCAATGACTGCATTGTTACTTGCTTTGCTCATTGGAGCAGGTATCATCGGCGGATTGTAAAAAACACAATAATGTAATGAAGAAACATTCAACGGTTCTTGAGATAGTCTTCACCATACCAAGACCACTGTTCCATTGTCCATCCAGCTGGAAGACCTTCGGGTGGAAGTGGAGGGCCACTTACGATGTTTGGAGGAACAAACGGCTGGGGCATCGGTTGCGATGCCAAGTCCATGTTGGATTTACCGTTTCGACGGGTTACAAAGAAAGCGAGTAAAACAGCGAGAACAAGGATGCCCAAACCAATGAGACCGAACTGAACGGAAAGGAAAGAAGACTCAGATTCGACGTTCCGAGAAGCATCCTGTGGGAAAGCATCTGCATCGTCAGACCAGCCGTCTCCATCTGAGTCAAGACATCCAATTCGATCAATGTATGAATCTCCCCAGATGTCAGCACAATCATCACTTAGGTTCGTTCCTGTTTGGTCAGGATGGCCGTCCTCGTCATTATCAGACCAAAACCGATCGTCTTCTGGGAATTGATCCAAACCATCATCCCATCCATCACCATCGGAATCAGGACATCCATATCGTTCGTTCGAAGAAAGTCCAAACAAGCCTGGGCAACCATCGGGGGAATTACCTGAAATTGAATCTCCATAGCCATCCATGTCTGCATCTAAATATTGTGTTGAATCATTCGGGAATGCGTCAGCTGCATCAGACCAACCATCACCATCGGTGTCCAAACATCCAAACACATCTTCGAATGAAGTTCCCGTAATCAACGGACAGATGTCTGCTTGGAATCCATTTTCTGCATCACCATA
>CALCOP010000060.1 GCA_937897365.1 uncultured euryarchaeote | reverse complement strand
CCGCAATTTCCATCTTTTGGTCCGCTGAAAGAGTCAATGGTGGTACCCGTATCAGTATCGACGATGTAGGCCGTTACTGCGTCTGCGAGATACCAGTACATGCCTACAGCGACCTGACTACCGTCTGGACTGAACTCAACGGAGGCACATGAAGTGGTCGTCTGAGCGCCATAAGCCACGCTCCAAGTTGACCCCGTGAATTCGTACATGTCTATGCTTGCAGAACTCCCCTCCCAACCTCCGCACATCGCGATGTAATTTCCATCTGGCGACCATGCGATGTCGTTCACCGTAGAAGGGGGGCTGCTAATGCTGTAAACAGTAGCGCCGGAGGAGACATTGGATATGTAGATGTCACCGTTACCAGCCATAGCGATGAATTGGCCGTCCGGGGAAAAGGAAGAGGCAAAGAAACGGTCTTCGCCGCCCGGGTTCAAATATTGAGTTTGAATTGACCCGTCTGTGACATCAACAAACAAAACGCGTCCATTTGTACCACTGTTTCCATTATCTCGTCCAATCGACACCGCAACAAGGTCGCTGTCCGGATTAAACCTAACGTCGGTGAGGTAATCATTACTCCCGACATCGACGCTAATGCTGCCGTAAACCGAGGTCAAGTTTGAGGCATGGTATATTTCCATGGTATCGTCATCGGGGTATCCTGCAGCGATGTATAGGCCGTCAGGAGACCAATCGATAGTTGTCACTGCACCACTGGAGGCTGCGTTAACGGAACGGAGGTTAATCTGAGTGGACGCATTCCAAATACGGACAAATCCGTCTTCTGCGGCCGTTACAATGTGCTTGCCATCAGGAGAGAAATCCACATCGTAGTAGTCACTGTTCGAGGAAATGATTTGCTCGTTCGTGAAGTTCGGGTTAGGGATGCTCCATGAGTCGTTGAAATCAGAAATCCCATCGCCATCAGAGTCAGGGCAACCGTCCCTATCAACTGTAGAAGTTCCTGCTGCGAACCGACAATCATCAACCGAATCTTCGATACCATCACCGTCTGAATCAGCAGCGTTCGCTAATGGTGCCAAGACCATGAAAAGCATCAGGAGAACCAAGAATATGCCTCTGCGCGCAGAATCCATGACTTCGGGATTATTCATACCTAAAAGGGATTATGGTCTACATGTGCAAAATGAAATGGAACAATTCTTTTTTCAAGCAAGAGAGGACCTCGTTTTTCTTCACTCACATTTCAACGAAAGCATTGAGATAGAACGCACCTTAGCAGAGGCATGAGCGCAGGTTTGCCAAAGGTCAATATTGCGGTCCGAGACCGCGTATTGTTACACTTGGTCGAACACATCGAACAATCGGACCGCTATGTTGTCGGTCCCGAACTTACTCGACCGGGAATTGCAGAAGCATGTGCTCAACATCCACCCAATGTGAGTCGAGCGATGCGCGCATTGCTCCGTGAACAAATGGTTACCGAGCATACACGGTCTGTCCGAGGGGAAGAACGGCGACAAAAAACGTGGCAGCTCACTCAACTTGGCCAAGGAGCTGCTCAAAGACTCATTCGAGAATTAGGTTCAACCAAGATCTTACTCCGAAATAATGAAGGCGAATTGTTAGAAATCGAAGCCAGTGAAGCACCTGAACGATTGGCGGCTGACATTACGCTGCTTCAAGTTTTGATGCACGCCCAGCATGAAGGCGTACTCACCTATGGAGACATTCGATTTGGTGCAATCAGCAAAAAAAACGATTCCCACATCCCCGAACCAGGCCGCCTCACACCCATGACTGGCGCGCATGCAACCTACCATAACAAACCTCCAATGACACGCCCAGTTCATGGCCGTACTGAAGAATTACAAGCGCTCCATGATTGGTTTGATGAACGCAAACCATGTGCTGTGATTCATGGAATTGCTGGAATCGGAAAATCCACGTTAGTCGCTCACTGGCTCGAACAGCGGATTGAAGACGACCCCTATCTCTCGATTTGTTGGTATCCTTGTCAACCTTGGGACCGTTCTTTGGGTTTAGCGACGAGTCTCCTGCACCGATTCGGAATCGATGAATCGCACGACCCCTACAATTTGATTGAGACACTCCCCCTGACTCCAGGAGGTAGCGTTGACGTCGATGCATGGAGGCGCCGGTTGCTCTCGTATCTTACTGATGCACGAACAATTCGTGAACGCTACAAAAACGAAGCAGGGGGTCCGCCACCATACTGGCTCATCGTCTTGGATGATGTCCATCACATGGAAGAGAATGCAAAGGATTTACTTGGCGCTTTACTCCAGATTTCCTTGAAAGCTCCGTTGCGATTACTGTTTATCTCACGCACGACTCTGCGTATTTACGACCGAAGGGATGTTCATACTCGTGGCATAGTTAACGAAATGCCGTTGAGTGGTTTGAGTCTTGAAGATACGAAAAATTGGTTGAGCCAATTGGAAAACAAGCCTACGGTTGGAATCGATAAAGTCCATGCTGCGACCGGTGGCCATCCTCTGGCGTTAGAACTACTGGAATTATACGGACAAGCAACACACGAAGATTGGCTCAGATTCCTCGATGAAGAGATATTAACCGCTTTACCCGAAGAAGAATATGAATTACTTTCAACCCTCGCAGTTGCTGAGAAACCTGTTCCGTGGGAGGCCCTTGCATCGGCGGTTCATTGGGATGGTTTACCCCCAGAGAATTTGATGAAACATGGCTTACTCCTCGAATTGGAAGAGGGAATGTGGCTGCATGAAGCTTTACGTGAGAGGTTACTCAGAGATGTTGGGTCTCAGAAAGAAAAAAGAAAGAAACGCTTGAAGTAACTCAAAAGTCATCAGCATTCATGTGGTCATCAATCCACTTCAAAAGTTGCGGCTTGGGCATAGCGCCACTCTTTTGACTAACGAGATTTCCTTCTTTGAACAGAAAGAGTGCAGGAATACCACGAACTCCGAGGCGTCCAGCATTCATTGGATTGGAATCGGTGTCAACTTTTGCAACAAGGAGTTCACGCTCACCTGCTACTTGTTCAAGAACCGGTGCAATAGCTTTGCATGGGCCACACCAAGGTGCCCAGAAATCAACGAGGACCCAACCGTTTCCATTTACCGTTGTTTCAAACTCTCCATCTGTGACTGTCCTTACTTCACCCATAGGCGCACCATCTTCTCCTCCAGCACGCACATTATGAGGCTTTGTACGAAATTGATTGACGAAAAAAAACGAAACGCTCATGGCAATGGTAGAGTTGGCTAACATCGGGGAGAGTCATGATTATCGCACCGAGCGTACTAACCGCAGATCTTGCAGACCTTGCTCGTTCGTGTAAAGAGGCTGTTGATAGCGGCTTAGACTGGCTCCACCTCGATGTAATGGATGGCAATTATGTGCCGAACCTTACCTTCGGACCCCCCGTCATTAAATCACTGCGTAATGCACTTGGGGATGGTCCATTTTTTGATGCTCATTTGATGATTGCCAATGCCGAAAGTTGCTTCCAAGATTACATCGATGCGGGGTGCAATCATATCTCTGTCCATGTTGAAGCTGTCACTCATTTGCATCGAATCGTAACCGCCCTTAGGGAGGCTGGCGTAGGCGCCGGTGTTGTCCTCAATCCAGGGACACCAATCGATGCTGCTCTCGAAGTTTTACCTGAATTGGACATGGTTTTGATTATGAGCGTCAACCCTGGGTTTGGAGGCCAGTCATTTATTCCAACTGTCGAAGGAAAAATTCGCCGACTAAAAAAGGCGATTGACGCACAAGTGGCTGCCGGAGGAAGACCTGTTCAAATTCAAGTTGATGGCGGTGTAAAAGCGCATAACATCGCCATGCTAAGGGATTGGGGCGTAAGCAACTGCGTCGTTGGGTCAGGATTGTTTAATGACAAAGCAAGTGTTCAAGAGAATCTTGAAGTCATACACACTGCTCTTCAACAATGAATTGAGTGGATGAAATGAAAATCCTTGTGGTTTCTTTACTCTATCCTCTGCCAGACAACGTTGCTCGAGGTACATTCGTTGCCGATCATGTTCAAGCTTTGAAAAAGGCTGGGCATGATGTTCGAGTTGTCAATCCGCTACCACGCATGATGCGATACCAAGAGGCTCGTCGCTCAACACTTACCGGAACTGCACGCGCACCTCGTGAATTTGAGCACGGTGGGGTCCGTATTTTCGCACCTCGTTTCACCGCTTTACCCGATCACCCTTGGCCGAACCTCACTGCACGCAGTATCCGTAAAAAAACCAAAAAAGTCGAAGCATGGCTCGGCGATTGGAAACCCGAAGTCATCGTTTGTCACACCCTTTGGCCGGTCGCAGTCCTGGCAGAATCGTTATCAAAACGGATGAAGATTCCTTGGTCCGCTGTCGTTCATGGCTACGATTTCGATGTCGGAATCAATCATTCATCGATCTCAAAAATAACTCGCCAACTGGCACACTTGCCAGAGAAATTAGTTGTCGTATCACAACGGTTGCGCGAAATCGGGCGAAATTTGGACCTTGGCGAGGAAAAAATGGCCATGATTCCTTGCCATTGCGCAGTCGAAGATGAGTGGCTTACCCCACTGAAGCCATGGAAAGGCAGGTGGAGGAAAGATAGAATCGATGTTTTATTCCCATCAGATCCGAGGCGTCCAGAAAAAAATCACTTGCTGGCTTTACAAACTGGAGAAATTCTTGAGCAGCGCGGATGGATTGTAGGAATGACAACGCTCAAACTTCAACCCCGCTCCATTGTTTGGGACAGAATGCTGGTGGCAGACATCACACTCATAACTTCCAAACGTGAATCCGGGCCACTTGTTGCGCGCGAGTCCATCGCCTGCGGTACACCTGTCGTATCGGTTGATGTTGGAGATGTTGCAACGTATTTACCTGAATTTTGCATCGTTGATTCCTACGATGCAACCCTCCTTGCAGATGCGTGTGAACAAGCCTTGCAACATCGCTGGAACGGAGACTTTACTCTGCCTCAGAGGTTTTCAGAAGAAACTTTTGTTCAACATTGGAACCAACTGCTTGAAGAGCTTGTGGAATGAACAAGAACAACAGAAAACCGGTACCTGCCAACCATGAATGGGTTGAAAGTCCATAACAGGAGACGGACATGCACAGAACAGCAAAAATCCATTCCTTTGATCGGTTAAAAACAAAATCCCAAGAGCCACTTAATTGAATCGAAAGGAAAAGGGCGAAAGCTGCTGAAAAAGTTGAGGCAAGGGCAGCTGCATACAACCCTGGACGTTCACCCAGCGGTGCTTGCCAACCGATAAGAAGGAAGCCGAAAACTGTCGCAAAGACAACCACTGTCGTGATGAAGAATGTGAAAAGCCAAGGTTTGGGACCTGCTTGAAGAGCGGTATAGGTCGGTGTAGCAAGTAAGGTAAAACCCCATCCTAAGAGCAATACCATGAACAGATCAACCGCAGATGCCCCGAGTGACCCATCCGTATATTGCGACGGAAAGGCGAAAGGCAAGAAGCCAATGACAATCAGCGCCCCAGCAAATATTCCAATGGGCAATAAACCAAAACAAATGTCCAGCGAAGCATTCATCTCACGGTTGAAGAGAGACGGATTAAAACGAGATTTACCGAGTACGGGGAGAAGTGCTGCTCTCAACGCTTGAGGGACGACTAAGCCCGCTAACCATGCCAGTTGGGCGACGTGGAATAATGCGGCTGAATCTACGCCAAGTTCCAAACCAATAATGAATTTCTCAATTCGTACAACATAAGGAAGAACGCCCAAAGTAATGGCGAAAGGAAGTGCTTGCATCATCAAAGTCTTGTTATCACCCCAGTCCGAGCCTAAATCCCCCTGGACTCCTTGATTATCATCATAGATTCGAAGGGTTTGCCTCGCCCACCAAAGTGCCAGCAAAAAGCCTGAGAGAGCGCCGATAAGGAAAGCAGATGCATAACCGACGACAGTGGTAATTCCAAATGCGTAGAGAGACAAATATGCGGCGGTTGTAATCGCCCGTTCCAAAACCTTCGTCCATGCTTCAAGACGTGCTTCACCAGCTGCTCGAAGACCTGAACGCGGCGCATATGAGGCAATGTGAGCGAGAGCAATAAGAGCACAAATCACCATCACTGGAAGGTGCTCATACCAATTCGATTCAATTGCTGGAGCGAGAAGAAAAGCGAGAAAAACGAAGGGAATTGCCGCTTTGAATTGAAGTTTGTAAATTCGAAAAATGGACGGCCATATGCGATGAGGCGCATTTGCACCATCTCGTGCAAGAAGCGTTGGCAAACCCAAATCAATGATGAGAAAGAGTGTTGCAAAGACATCCAAAGCAATGATGTAAAGCCCATATTCATCTGTCCATAGCGCACGAGTGAGTACGACTTGACCGAATAATGCGAGGAAGACTGCGACCAAATCAGCGCCTGCAAGCCAAGCAGAGTCTCGACCCATTTGTGGAAGCCGGCTACTCTTCACATGCTCCCCCTCCATACACGCGGCTAATGGTGCCGCTCCTTGAAGCATGGGATAATAACGAGCAGGTTCAAAGCCAACCTCATCCACCGAGTGTTGAGGCGAAACCATGGTTGGAACGGAATGGATTGAGGCTGAAGTACTCAAAGCAGTTCCTGATGCAGATGTGGAAGTCATTGACTTGCACCGTTCCGGCGACCATTTTCATGTTCGTGTTATTTCTGAATCATTTGATGGTATGCGTCCGTTACAACGTCAAAAACTCGTACTCTCAGTAATGAAACAACACATCCCGCACCCCATACACGCACTCGACCTCAAATGCATGACTCCAGCTCAAGCAGAAACGGCGGGAAATACGGCATTT
>CALCOP010000059.1 GCA_937897365.1 uncultured euryarchaeote | reverse complement strand
ACCCTGCGCTACTATCTCGGAATCAATATGCCTGAAAATCACGACACAGATTTTAACTGGCCCGATTTTGTTGAAAAAATCAACAATGAACTCAACGCGGCTTATGGCAATTTTGTTCACCGAGTTTTGACGCTCGGTGCCCGTCTACCCCATTCAGAGAATGGCCCATTTGCTGAATTTGACTTGATTGAACACAATGTCGAAGCTCGAGGAAAACTCGAGCAACTTCATTCCTCTATTACAGAATCTCTTTCACAACATCGATTCAAAGAGGCCCTACGTTTTGCCATGAATGCGGCACAGTTTGGCAATCAACTTCTTCAATCTGTTGAGCCTTGGAAATATCTCTCTGCTACCGATGATGGTTCAAATCCAAACTATTCACAAGAGCGCATTGAATCGTTGTCGTCGCTCGCTTTCGGCTGGAGGATTTCGCGATACCTCGCTATTGTGATGCAGCCTTTTATGCCGTTCAGCTCTGCTAAATTATGGTCCTCACTGGGGCAGTCTGGAGATATCGCGCAAGTTCACTGGGATTCTGCAATAGATTGGACCATTCCGATGACTTGGAATCCCGAAAAGCCTGAACCTTTATTCAAACGACTTGACTTGGAAGAGATTCTCGCATCCGAACAATCACTCGTGGAACTTTCTGACTCAAATGAACAACCAGGGCACTCCGTAAAGGGTGGCAAAAAGAACAAAAAGAAACCGAAGGGGAATACGAATATGACCGAAGCACCAGAAGGAATTACCTATCTCAATTTTGAGACATTCATGGAAGTCGACTTGCGAATTGGCAAGATTGTATCAGTCGAAGACCATCCAAATGCAGACCGTTTGTATGTCGTATCACTCGATGATGGTAGCGACGAAGGTCGAACCATTTGTGCAGGCCTCAAAGAATATTATTCTGCAGAAGAGATGGTAGGTAAGAACGTTGTATTCGTATCGAATCTGAAGCCAAGACCGCTGAGAGGCGTCACTTCGGAAGGCATGATGCTCGCAGCGGATGATGGGGAAGGTTGTGTTCGTCTCATTACAACAGACGGCCCCATCTCAACAGGTTCGCAAGTTCGCTGATTAACCTGCAATACGGTCATGTACTGCATGCATAATTTCTCGTGACATTTCGCTACAGGATTTACGAATACCCTTCACTTGTTTTCGAATCTCTTCACCCATATCTTCTGGGAGCGATTGTAGATTGATTTCGACATTAAACAAGGCTCCTTTGACAGCTGCACTTGCAAGGAGTGCTGCAACGCCGACATCTGATACTGCATTTGCATTTGCGCGTTGTGCAAGTCCTTTGTGGGTCGTGAGAAGTTTCATTCCCAATTGTACAGTTTCAAAGGGTATCTCCGCCGCTTTGAGTGTCGATTCACGTATTGATTGACGACGAGTATCGATCTCACTATCAGTCGTTTTCGGCATACGGAATGCGGCCATTACATCGTCGAACGAATCGCTGTCCAACTTTGCCAATTGACCTGCTCTCGAATAAATAGGCTCTACAACATCCGATGCGCTTTGAGCATCACCCCACCCATCCTGCCATTTCTCCTTCCCAAGTGTCAATTCTGCAACCATTTTCGTGAGTGCTGCGGCTTGACCTAATGCAACTGCTGACGCAGTGCCTCCACCAGGAGTTGGATTCGAAGATGCTAATGCATCTTGAAACTCTCCAAGTGATATATCCATCCAATTCATTGATTCACCGCCTTCATTAACGCCCACTCAATAATACGCTCATCGGGTATGAAATCGCCAAGTGAATCAAGCCCAAGACCCTTGATTGCAGCATGAACAAGTGCCTTTTCATCGGATTCATCTTCTTTCGCATACCATCGTCCTGATTCAAGCATGGCTTCGAGCGGGACCAAACCGACTAATTCACTACCTGGGGTAGAGGTCCCATGATCATTTGCGATACTCTTGCATGCTTCAAAAGCGACATGCATTGGACATTGCACCACATCACGTAAATTCATCGAAACTTGACTTATGCCGTGCGCTTCCAATGAAACACCCATTCCTTGAACCATCGGTAGCATTCCAGGTATTCGCATTTTACGACCATCTTCTCTTTTAATCAATCGACCAGTTGAACGGACCAGTGAACCAATTTTTTTGGCTACAACTGCCTCTTTTTCATCGATGTTTACATTATAAGCAACAAGTATTCCTCGAGCACCGATAGTTATCCCGCCACTTTTCTTCGCTTCTTCACCCCATTGCTTCGAACCAAAGTCAGGGAATCTCGTATATTCTGAATGTGTTGTTTCACCGCCAGTTAAACGAGCTTCAAGCCCCTCATATTGCCCTTTTCGTATTGTTGAAAGTAAGTATTTTTCCTCATGAAGTGCAGCAGAACCGTAGAGGAATGTAGGTACATTACATACCTCGCCAACACGTTGGGCCAAAGAAGTGGCGAGTTTTGAGCAATCATCCATTGTAACGCCCCTCAGAGGGACAAAAGGACAAACATCCACTGCTCCCAACCGGGGGTGTTCCCCCTCGTGAGTACGCATGTCAATTTCTTCAATCGCTTTACATATCAATTGAAACGCCGCATCTTTCACTGCATTCGGCTCACCGGCTATTGTAATGACTGTCCTGTTATAATCAGAATCGGGTTCAACACCCAATACGGCGCATTGATCCAAACCCCTCACTACTTCGACGATTCGATTTATTTTTTCAGAATCACGCCCTTCAGAAATGTTCGGCACACATTCAACGATTGCTTCCATGCGCAGAGGTCGTCAAGACGGACTTTGAATGTTAACTCTTGGAGATTCAAAATTATCCGTAAAGAGCATCTGGTGAAGAAGTTGCACCACTGGTTGACTTCTTTAATTGAATTCTTTCAATCGCTTTTAATAAATCACTTTGAGTAATTTTACTACGCTTATCTCGTATTGCTATCATTCCCGCCTCAACACAGGTTGCTTTGAGTTCCGCGCCAGAATAACCCTCGGTTTTTTCAACGAGAGTTTTCAGCTGTATGCGTGATGTCGACATATTCGATGTGTGAAGTTTGAGTATTGCTTTACGGCCGTTTGCGTCGGGTAGTGGAATGGTTACAATGCGGTCAAAACGACCCGGCCGCAGTAGTGCATCATCAAGAATATCTGGTCTGTTTGTCGCTGCAATGATTTTGACATCTTCTAAGGAATCAAAACCGTCGAGCTCAGCAAGTAGTTGCATCAAAGTACGTTGAACCTCACGGTCTCCACTGGTTGAACCATCAAGTCGTTTTGCCCCAATAGCATCTATTTCATCGAGGAAAATTATCGAAGGAGACTTTTCTTTCGCCAGCGAGAATAATTCTCGAACCATTCGGCCGCCTTCCCCAATGTATTTTTGGGCTAACTCGCTACCAACCATCCGAATAAACGTGGCGTCGGTCTGGTGAGCAACCGCTTTTGCAAGCAATGTCTTGCCGCAACCGGGAGGTCCGACAAGAAGTATTCCCTTGGGGGGTGTAATGCCGACTTTAGCGAACAGTTCTGGTTCAAGAAGAGGCAATTCAATTGCCTCTCTGACTGTTTTTATTTGTTCGTCAAGACCAGCAACTGACTCATAGGTCGTATCTGGTTTTTCAACCATTTCTGCACCACTCACCATTGGATCCCATGCTTCATGAAGAACTTCGATAACTGCGAGTGTATCTTGATTGAGTGCAACTCGTGTTCCTGGTTTCAGTCGCTCTGGTTCGAGTCTTTGATTGAGGGACACTTGGAACACTGTACCATTTGAGGAACGGACGATGGCAGTTCTATCGTCCAACACATCTTGTAAATGCCCGATGATGAGAGGTGGGGT
>CALCOP010000058.1 GCA_937897365.1 uncultured euryarchaeote | reverse complement strand
TCCAATCTGTCTGTCGTGTTTGATTTCTATGTCCGTAAAGAACGGTCCTTGAATATCTCCTACAGCTGCTGCATCCCACAGAGGGGCATGTGCATTCGGTTTCCAATACAACATTACAACCACTCCTTTGAGAAGGATTCACCGAAGGACGGTTCAGAATCCTCGGAAATCAAGACTTCTTTCGATTCCTCGGCTTCCCATTCTTTCATGGATTGTATTTTCATTCCAGTGTATTCAATTTCTTGCTGTATGTAAGCAATAAATATCGCCATTATTTCGTTTATATTCATTTTATCATTTTTCTTGGTCATTGTATCACCTCACTGGTATTCCCAGTCTTGATCTGGTCTTCCACCAGGCCATTCCCTTTCCATAAATTCATGGTGTTCAATTGAGAGGAGGTCTTGTTCAAACATCATCTTCCAAATTTCGGTATCATCGATGCACATTTGAATGAGCGAAAACAAAGCAAGCGGGAATATATCTCCGTCCTCTCTATCGATGCAAAATCTGTTATCATGGGTGTATCTGGTCGACTTACCGCCATACTCTGGCACATGTTGAGGACACACCCAATAGTCCTCAAGCGAATGTTCAATCTCATGCCTCGAGAAAAACAACAACGTGTTTCTCTTCCAAGGAGGCCCCAATACACCTGTCGCATTCTCATTGGTCTTTTGGTAATGCTCTACCAGACTTCTTGGAGAAACCCAATATTCGTACTCAAGACACATGTCAAATGTAAATTGATGGCCATACATCCCGTCAACGATGATGGTGTAACCATCAAGGGTCACAGCATCACTCTCGTAGATAAATTGCATGAGATTGAGCCAATGCTGTCTTTCAGCAACAACTTCTGGAGTATCTTTGTCAGCATCTACGAAATGGAGAGCATCATCCATCGAGGTCAGCACAAGTTCCCAGTCGGGCCATACTGTCCAAGCTGTTCCTTCAGCTCTGTGCTGATGATTGTATGCAGAAAATATCGTCATCAGTTTTTCGATGGGTTCTAAATTTCCATTGTGGTCAATCGCTGCTATTTCGGGATGAACGTCACCGTCCCATCCGTATTCATTGGTTTTGTCTTGGTTGGTTTTCTTTTTCATGTATTTCACTTCCTTGTTTGAGTATTCCATCTCCATGGTTGCGAGTAGGCAGGGGCACCGGGAGTCGAACCCGGGTCCGGAGACTCGCAATCTCCAATGCTATCCGTTACACCATGCCCCTTTGAATGCAAAACAGGCGGAGGTACCCGGATTCGAACCGGGGTCCAAGGATTCGAAATCCCTGATGCTATCCACTACACCATACCTCCAATCTGTTTTGCAGGCGACGGCGTTTACACACGTGCTTGAGACACGTGCAGCTACGCTGCCCAAACCCAGATCAGTCGCACTAACTGCGATGACGGAGGGTCCGCTTCAACGTAAATTGGTTGTCGAATTCTGGTCCCCTCATATTGCTCACCTGTTCCGGTTCAGCCATTACAATGCACCTTTCCTATAAAAAACTTTCGGTTTTTTACCGACTTCCGGAAGATGTGGGGTGTCATACGTGCGCGGAAACTAACCGTACCATGCGTATGCGCGTGACATACTTAGAAGAAAAAATTACATTTTAGAAAAAAGGTCGTTTCCTGCGTTTTTGACACGAATATTCAACATATTGGGACTTGTATGTCAAAAAAAGGCAAAAAGAATTGTTTTTATGTATGAAAGCGAACATTCAAGAGGGAGTACTATGTTACATACAATCATGGAGAGTCCATCCCCTCAAAAAAATCAGCCAACCTCGATTGAGAGTCTTCGATTCGCATTCGTTCGAGTTCTCAAACGAAGACGAGTACACAACGACTTTTTGCGTGTCTCAAAAGAAACTGAAGAACGTTTATCCGAAGACCGTCCATCAACAATGTTCTTTTACGGATTGTAATTTATCTGAACGAACACACTTTGAGCACCGAATAAGGCGTTCTTGAGAAGTGTTGATGGCTTGACCACAACTCGACGGCACATGGAGCCAATTGCGTGGGAGGCTATCTTCGCTGCTGGCGTCTTCTTTGTACTTGGTGCAACTTCACCAGGGCCGAGTTTAATCGTTGTACTACGAAACACGCTCATCGGTGGAAGAAGGCAAGGCGTGGCATGTGCTGTTGGGCACGGCGTTGGTTTTGGGATCTATGCAGGAAGTGCAGTGTTTGGTTTGATTCTGTTATTAGAAAACGCCCCCAGTGTTTTCCTTATTTTACAGATTATCGGCGCAGTGCTGCTGGTATGGTATGGTATCATGATGTGGACTGCCGACATCAATGCTTTACAGGACTTCGATTCAGAATCGGTTGGAAAAGACCGCCAAGGTTTTGCTGAAGGTTTTGCAATTGCTTTTTTCAATCCGAAAATTGCGTTATTCTTGGTCGCTGTATTAGCTCAAGTACTCAAACCAGGCATGGGTATTGAAACCAAGTTCGCAATCGGCTTACTTGGAATGATTATCGATATGGGCTGGTACATGATTGTCGCCGTCGTGCTCACGGGAACTCCTGCGCTTGAAAAGTTATGAGAAAAAGGAGATATCGTCTACAAAGTTACTGCGATTGCACTGTGGTTCTTTGCAGGTTCCGTAACGTGGAACCTCATCTGATTACTTCTGACATCGAGGGCACAGAAAAGTGGAACGGTTGCTCTGAACAATTCGCTCAATTGTCCCGTTACATCCTTCTTTGAGACAGGGCTCATCTTCTCTGTCATAGACTTGGAAATGGTGACCGAAGTACCCGAGCGTCCCATCAACTGCAGCAAAATCATTCAGTGTTGAGCCGCCAACTGCAATTGCTGCTTCAAGAACTTCCTTGACCTGAACAACCAATTCAGTAAGTGCTTTTGTTGGCTTTCCATCTTTACGAACCAACTTATGAGTTGGCCGTGTGGGCGAAATTCCTGAGCGATGCAATGCTTCACATGCGTAGATATTTCCAACTCCGACAACAAATCTCTGGTCAAGAAGCGTGGTTTTGATAGGTGAACGCTTACCTTTACACCGGTTGGCTGCGTCTTGAGCAGTCCAATGTTCCAACGGTTCTGGACCAAGATGTTCCAGAAGCGATTGGATAGGTTCTTCAGCTCTGTCAAATAAATCAGCGATTCCAAAGCGGCGTGGATCTGTATAAACCGCCACAGAGCCATCATCAAATCGAAACTCCATGTGGTCGTGACGGCCATCAAATCCTGTGAGTTCTCCAAACTTCGAATATTCAGTCGTTGAATTAACTGCAAGATAACGCGATGTTTCTGATGGAGTAATGAGCGTATATCTGCCCGACATCCCAAGGTGTGACAAGAATACCAAACCATCGCTTGTATCGATAAGGAGATACTTCGCACGGCGCCGAACATCTGTAATTTTTTGCCCAATTAAACGCTGTGCCATGTTCTCTGGAAAAGGAAAGCGAAGCCCTTCTCTTCGCAATGTAAGTTCGGTAATTGTTCGACCAACCCATGCCTGATGCAAACCCGTACGAACCGTTTCAACTTCAGGGAGTTCTGGCATATTGCATCACTCCATCTTTCGTACAGCAAAGAGAACATGGTTATCTTCAAAACCTGTCAGAGAGATTCGCTCTTCTACCTCAAATCCCGATGTGTTGAGTATGTCTTCAACATTATCAAAAAGCGCTTCTTCACCCTCACCCGTCCAGCGTTCACTCGCAGCTTTAAGTGAGAGTAAACCCGTTCCATCCCGATTGAGAAAACGCTTACATGCAGCAATGAATATGTCAACTTGGCCGGCTTGCGCTACATCTTGGAATAACCAATCGACCTTGCGAGGAATCAAAACACCCCATGCAGCGTGCTTTCGAGCATCTCCTAAAACCGGTACTAAACCGGGACGACTTTTTGCCATGTGGGTGAGTTCCCTCAAACATCGAGGGGCAAGGTCAACAGCGATTAATCGCCCACCCAAATCATTCCCATTGCCGCATAAGTGGTCATGTAAATGGCTAATTGAAGTCCCATGACCTGCACCGAGGTAGAGTACGGTTGCACCTTCATCCGGTAAGAGCCAGGAAGGATCTCGCCGAGTACGCATGATGGCTGCTCCAAGTTTAGAACGTGAGGGGTCCCAACGGCGAAATTCAGTACCAGAAAATTTCCGTAGGGATTCACCGTAGACTGCCGTCTTGGGGACGGCGTTT
>CALCOP010000057.1 GCA_937897365.1 uncultured euryarchaeote | reverse complement strand
AATGGATGGCTCGACAGTACTCAATATCCGTTCAGTGGTCAATGAAGGTGTTCCAATCTATGAAGGCAACGTTTCAACGGGTGAGATTGGTGTTGGTCAATCTGCATGGATTACTGTCACTCTCCAAGAATTTAACTTGGCTACTACCGGAATGTATTATCTTATTTCAGATGATGCGACCGATGAAATCCTGTTTAACGGGTCAAACGTAGGTGAAAAGTTCAACGTCAAGGTTGAAAGTCAATCCTCTGACTCAAGTGGATTATTCCTCATTCTTGCAATACTTGGCATCGCTGTTGCTGTTTTGGGAACACTTGTCTTTGTCCTTGTTCGACGTGGAAGTGACGGTGATATCTTCGAGGAATATGAAGATGAGGATACCAAAGCGTATGCTGAATTACCCGGCCAATCAAAGCCACTTTCAGGGCCTCCACAAGCAGCCCCTGCTGCAAATGTGTCGCCTGAGATGGCTCGAGCTTTGGAGGCGTTCCCTCAATGGACTCAAGATGAAATCCAGGGTTACTTTGACCAAGGATGGAATGTTGAAACCTTACAAGATTGGGTCAATAATCAGTGAGCGTGAAGTCTGTGCCCGCTCGACTTGATTGGGCTGACCACGTTTGGGAGGACCCTGATGGAGGTCGAATTCTGCTTCACGGCGTCTTACCTACCGTTGTTTATCCAAGGCTAATGCGCCCCCGTGACTCGTGGAACGGTTTGGCATTGCTTGAATCTCCTGATGTCGTTGATCTATGGATTCAAGAAGAAAAGGATGAGGCAGAATCTCCAGGAATCAATCTTTCACACGGTATGATTTCCGGTGGTGCGTTTGGAATATTTTTGGATGAGATTTCAATGGTCGAAGATGTTTCCAGTGGTCGATTCCCTGACCCTGAACCGCGACGGTTGCACCGTAATGCAGTTCGTCATCATCGCCCTGTATTTTTCATAGAACCTACTGCTGATGATGAACAATGGAGTGAGCATTTAACCCGTGAAGCCAAAGCAGCCTCGCATTGGAGAAAATTGCTTGGAATGGTTTCAATCGGCGGTAAATGGCGAAAACGAGTGAAAAAAAATATTTTTGATGCTCAAAAACCTCCGAAAGGCGTTTCGAGTAACTTTGGTTCTGCTGCCGTTTTATCTGCCACTTGGTGGGATTTGAGTGAATGGCTCGTCGGTCCTGATGTGTGCCACTCCCGAAATCAACGTTTTGCAGCACGATTACGTGGTGCACTTGCAACACTTCGTGATCAACATGGAGCAGATGCAGTCTTGCTCTTACCGCTGTATTTACCCCACCGTAATGACATGCTTGATGCCTTGAACGCTCTTCCCAAACAGGAGAAGATTAGTTTAAACACCACTTCATCGCAGAGTTTAGAGGAGGAATGAGTATGTCTACATCGACCATCGAAGTTCGAATTGAAAATCATCTTGTTCGGTTTACTCCCCCTTCACCCATTGACCAGCAAGCAGTCATTTCACAACTTGGTGGACAAGAGACAAGTGGTGTGGTCATCAAAGTCCTCGACAAGCCACGTGCAACATTAGTTGTTGACGCAAAGGGTCGAATCACAGTACATGGGACTCACCGTGTTGAGGCTGCACGTGCCGCTGCAAAGGAATTAATGTTGAGATTAGGTCTCAGTGATACGGGGCTTGAGACTGAATTAGGGCCGGTTGTAGCCTCTTTTGAGTTCGGTCAATCGTTGAATATTCGTCAATTATCCGGTAATTACCATGCTGGTAGTGCTGTTTATGATGAACGTCTTGGTTGCAGTATCATCGAAGATTCACGTCACAACCTCACTTTGCATGTTTGGCCGAACGGGCGTTGTATTGTTCCGAATGCTCGACATCAAAACATCGTAGCTATGGCTGCCGTGTATTGGAGAACTCAGTTGAAGGAAAATAATCTCTTCATTTCAGCATGAAACAACTTCCGATGAGGTTTTTTTGCCCATGCGTTGAAATCGCATGAACTTCAGGAATCACTGAGGGTCACCATGCAAGATGATGTCAGATGGAAAGGTCCCATCCTTGACAACCACTTCCATTTGAATCGGAAAGGGCGTTTTCTCGAAGCGGCTCGGGATTTCAAAAACGCAGGTGGGACCGATATTGTCTTGGTTCACTGCCCAGACTTTTCTGCCCCCCCCACTTCCAAAGAAGGTCATACAGAAACGTATGCGGATACAGTGAAAATGGCAGAGGAAGTTCGCCAACATGTAGGATTAGGTGTTCGTGTTGTCCTCGGCCCTCATCCTGCAGCTTTCGCACACCAATTCACCGCTTGGATTGAACAAGACGGAGAGCAAGGGGCGGAAAGAGCGGTTGAAAATTATCATAACAGCATCTCTACAGCGCTGGATTTTATTCACGAAGGAAAAGCCCACGCACTCGGTGAAGTTGGCCGGCCGCACTGGCCTGTTAGTGAACGCATTTGGGAATTTTCAAATTCCTTACTTTTGGAGACAATGCATTTGGCGCAACAAGAGGGAGTTACCTTGCAGTTGCATGTAGAAGGAGAACTGGAATCGACGTATCGTGACATGTCTGCAATGGCTAAAAAGGCAGGATTGGCTACGAACCGACTTGTTCGGCACTATGCGCCAGCGAACATCTCTCAGCGAGTAACTCAGGGTGTGACCCCGAGCGTTCTCATTGGAAAAGGTGCCATTGAAGAATTGATGGCAACTGTCGAATCATGTTCTCATGGTTTCTTTTTGGAGACTGATTACATGGACGATTTACGTCGTCCTGGTGCAGTTCTTGGCCCAAAAACGGTTCCGAAGCGAACGAAGCAACTTCTTGATGCAGGCTTAGATGAAGAATTTCTCTGGAAAGCGCATCAAGATCTTGGAGAAGAATTGTATGGGCCGAGTATTTCTTGATACGAGTCAATGTTTCTATCACCAAATATCCATCACCTTCATGAGTGAAAGCACTTACCGGTCGTTGTGGCAAGTATGCGTAAGGCGTTGATTCTCGGACTGGTTTTGAGTCTCTTTCTCGCTCCTTGCCTCATTACCCCCGCCTCTGCGCAAGGCTCTCCGCTTCCTGCTGTGGAATTAAATTGCGGCCCAGACCCCACAATGGATGTTCATCCAACCTCAGATGCAGAAACGTCAGTCACGTGCACAGTTGCCAACCCGACTTCGGCAAGTGAAGTCATCAGTATTACCACAATTGAATGGGATGGCGTCTTAGTTGAAATGTCTTTGAGCGAAGATTCCTTCACTCTCGCTGCTGGTGAGGAAGATACCTTTGATATCCTCTTTAGCGGGCAGACGAAAATTCCAGCATCAGTAAAATATTCCTTTGAAATCGAAGCCAAAGTCGAATCTTGGAATAATCTTCCTTACGGTCAGTTGCCTGAAGGGCCTTGGGTCGTAAATACATCACACATTGGTGATATGTATATTGGAGAATACGGCATGGTTGAATTGTTACTTTCAGATGTCACGACTCGTTACATGGAACCGAGTAGCGAAGTTGAGTTTAGTTTTCAGGTAACCAACAAAGGAAATTCAAATGACTTGCTGGAAGTTGTTTTTGCAAATGCAGCAGATCTTGAGGCTGCTGGTTTCACTTTCCCTGGCGGCACGTATGTGAGTGAAAATGTAGACTATGAAGGAACAACGTCTGTCAAGACACTCTCTATTCGAGCACCATCAGATGTCAGTTCCGATCTGCGCATGCCTCTGCTCATTCGTGCTCAAAGTGGTTATGACGATACCGCCTTGTTCAGTGAAATTAACATCCAACTCGACATTGAAGCAACCTCAAGTTCCGGAGGTATTGACGGCTTAGATTCATTGAGTTCTGATGACACACTCTTGTATGCATCAATTGCAGGCGGTTCAATTTTAGTTATACTCTTAATCATTGTATTTATTCGAGTTGTTACTAAGAGAAAACCCAAAGATGGCAATCTTCCAGAAGTAGCCCAACCAATCATTCTTCCTGATGAACCGAACGAAGTTTCGGGTGATGATGAATTTGATGATTTCTTTTCAGATTTAGACCCAAAATCATCCGAAGCAGATGAGTTTGACGATTTATTCGATGATTTATGAGTGGCTCGGCCATCAAAAAAGGGTCGCTGAACCATAGTCTTCTCCCTTCAAACAGAGGTAACAGTCATAGGTTGAGTGTTACGGCCAACACCTACCCATTGGGTAGGTGCATTTATGCTCAAATTACAAGGAAAGACTGCCTTCGTATTCGGAGTTGCGAGTGAAGATTCGATTGCGTGGGCAATTTGCGAACAATTAGCGGCTGCAGGAGTGACACTCTATCTTGGCTATCAGAAGCGATTTATGAGCCGAATCTTTCAGTTAAAGGACAAGTTGCCTCAAATCGGAGGTTTCTATCCTCTTGATGTTGAAGAAGATGCAACGACAAAGGAATTTTTCGAAGCATTTGAGAAAGAACATCCCGGAAAAAAAGCAGACATTCTCGTTCACGCAATTGGTTTTGCACCACGAGCTTGTTTCGACCGTCCGATACTTTTTGTTGAGGACAGCGACATCAATACGGCGATGACGATATCTGCGAACTCACTGCAAAGGTGTTTGAAGCACGCATTGCCTTATCTTAATCCAGGTTCCTCGACGATAACGCTTACCTATGCTGCCGCAAATCGGTTTGTTCCAAGCTATGGCATTATGTCGATGGCAAAGGCAGCCCTTGAATGCTGGACGCGAGAATTAGCATGCCACCTTGGTCCTGAAGGTCACCGTGTCAATGCAATATCTTCTGGTCCTATTCGGACTATTGCGGCGAGTGGAGTACCTGGATTTGATAACATTCTTGATCACGTTGAGGCGAACTCTCCACTTCGTCGAAACGTCAGCCAGGAAGATGTTGCTGGAACCGCATTGTGGCTGGCAAGTCCGCTTTCAAGCGGTGTTACAGGTCAATGCATTTACGTCGACGGTGGTTATTCGATTACCATGGTGCCTCAGAGCATCATGAATGAATGAGGTGAACATATGGTAAAAGACGGTAACGGGAAAGATGTTGAAGGGCTTGAACAAGGTCCGTTTGAACCCATTGCCATTATTGGCGTATCTGCTCTCATGCCCGATGCTCCTGATATCGACACATTTTGGCAGAATATTCTCGATGCCAAAGTAAGTATTCGTACCATTCCAGAAAACCGATGGATTGGTCCTATTGACCATTTTTACAGAGAAGGTGGTCCTGGCAATATCGAAGAAGGCTTCACCTATGCTCGAATCGGAGCAGTCGTAGAAGGGTATGAATTTGATTGGCGGAGATGGAAACAACCTCCTGGTACCTTGAAGCAAATCGATCTTGCACAACAGTGGGCGGTTTCTGTTGCCGCTTCAGCAATCGAACAAGCGGGCTACGATGGTGAAACCAAGGATATAGATCGTTTACGAACCGGTGTTGCTTTTGCGAATGCACTCGGGGGTGAAAATCGTAATCTTTCGAATATTCGAATTTATTCAAATCACACAAAAGAACTCGCCAAATCACAGGGTATGCCCGAGGAAAACAGTGCTGCTTTTATCGATTCAATTGTCGAGGGCGCTCCTCGGGTTAACGAAGATACAATGCCGGGTGAATTAGCAAATGTTGTTGCAGGTCGGGTTTCAAACCTCCTTGATTTGCAAGGTCCTAATTTTGCGATGGATGCCGCATGCGCCTCATCTTTAGCGACATTAATGGATGCTTGTCGGCTCCTGCAAATGCGGCAAGTCGATGTCATGATTGCAGGGGCTACTGACCGTAGTATGGATGCTCCTACATTCGCCAAATTTAGCGCAATTGGAGCACTTTCTGCAACCCATTCAACGCCATTTGATGCAGGAGCAAACGGTTTTGTTATGGGTGAAGGCGCAGGTGCTTTTGTTCTCAAACGTCTTTCAGACGCGATCCAAGATGGCGATGAGATCCATGCAGTAATTCGTGGGGTTGGCGGTTCTTCAGACGGGCGAGGAAAAGGGATTACAGCACCGAGTCAGCGCGGTCAGATTCAGGCAATTGCACGTGCTTATTCCCAAGCAGGATACGATGCGACAACCGTTGAGCTCATCGAGGCTCACGGGACTTCGACGAAGGTTGGAGATGCGACTGAACTTGGTACGCTCTCCTTACTTTGGGATGGAAAACCATCTGGCGAACATGTGGCTGTTGGTTCCATCAAATCTCAGGTTGGACATTTGAAAGCGGCGGCAGGAATTGCAGGTTTAATCAAAGCAGTAATGTCTCTTCACCATCGAACTATCCCTCCCTCTGCAGGATTCAATACACCGAACCCAACAGTTGATTGGGACAGTAATCCGTTTTTTGTTCCCACCCAAGCTCGTGAGTGGCCTCGACCCGATTCAAATCCTCGTCGAGCGGGTGTTTCGGCATTCGGATTCGGAGGTACGAACTATCACGTTGCTTTGGAAGGTTATGAGCCAGAATATCACTCAAAATTAGCAGAAGATTGGAGTCAGAGATGGGATGCTTATGCAGAAAATGAATCCCTTGCTCCGTCTTCCGATGCAGAATCGGTACTCGACCCATCAGCTAAACCTTCGATGACGCATGAAGAAATGAAGGCTGTTGAAGGAGGAATTTTACTCCTTTCAGCAGCGAACCTGTCGGTGCTGCAATCCAAACTTGAATCGCTCGAATATTCAGGCACATATTTTGATGACGACCCTCGAGGATTGAGACTTTCTTCTGCTCTGAATATCGCATCTTCAGAGTATGATGCGTCTGAAGCATTCCGCATGTGCATTGTGGCAACGTCATGGGCTGATTTTTACAAGAGAACTGCGCTTGCTGTTAAAGCCATGACCGACCCAGAAAAGTGGGGCTTTTTGCAAGCACAGGGCATCCTTCTAACCAATGATGCTGCTCTACACCCAAAGGCGAAAATTGCGCATATGTATCCCGGACAAGGCAGTCAATATGTAGGTATGACCTATGACCTTCATCAGCGTTACAGTGCCGTACAAAAAGTGTGGTCACAAGCGGATGAAACGATGACAGAGGTACTTGATGGTGAAAGCCTGTCAAGTTTCGTTCTCCGTTCCAATCTCTCGAAAGAGGAGCGAATTGAGGCTGAACATAAGCTCAAGCAAACAGAGTACACTCAACCAGCAATGCTTACTGCCGATTTAGCAATAGAGCGTGCGTTAAATGACCATGGACAAATGCCAGACATGGTTGCCGGTCACTCTTTAGGCGAATATGCTGCATTGATGTCTGCTGGTATTCTCGATATGGATGGAGCATTACGTGCTTCTGCAGCTCGTGGTACTGAGATGGGTTCTGTTGTCATTGATGACAAAGGATTGATGGCAAGCGTCATGGCTCCTTACCAAGAGGTTGCCTCCGTTCTCGAATCGATAGAAGGATATGTTATCGCTGCAAATAAAAACTCACCTAAAATGACCGTCATTGCTGGAGAAACCGAACCAGTTAAGCAAGCAATGACTGTTTTTGAAGAGAAAGGCTTCCAGTGTGTCCCACTTGCCACATCACATGCATTCCATTCTCGTATCGTAGCGCCGGCGAACGAACCTCTGCGTCGTTTCCTCGAGGGTCTTGAAATCCGTTGGCCCTCGATTCCGATTACAGCGAACGTTGATGGTACTTTCTATCCGATGGAAGGGGAAGATTCCAAAGCGGGAGTTTTGAGTAAATTAGCGCCTCAAATGGCTTCAGCTGTTGAATGGACAACTCAAATTCAAACCATGTATGAAGCTGGTGCACGTGCATTCATTGAGGTCGGGCCAAAACGCGCTCTCACCATGTTTGCTGTTCAAATCTTAGAAGGTCAACCTCACTTACCCATCATGTCAAATCATCCCAAACAAGGTGGTATTGCGACGTTCCTCAGTGCGTTAGGCACACTTGCATTAGCAGGGCGCCAACCAGAGTGGCCGTCCGATAACTCTCCAGTGTTGACTGAAGCATTTAGAGCCGGTCCAATTGAAGCATACCAAACCGCATCAAACGCAACATCGACTGCTCAGTTAGAGGATTTGCGCATTCGAGCACGTCCTTTGCCGACCAAAGGAGGTGCACCGGTTGCCGTTGCACATTCAGTTGTTAAGCCAAAAGCAGTCAAAGCAATTGACCCGGAAAGAGCTGCTGCAAAAGCCAAGGACGGATATATTGGCGATCGACTTGCAGCAGTTTGCGGTTATCCAGCAAGCTTTTGCCACGGGATGGTCAACCTTCGACTCGGCTTGGGCATGAGCGATTCCCAGGTTTCAAGTGTGATTCAAACACTACAGAGCGAAGCGAACATCGATTCCTCTGTTGATACGTCAACTATCGCTACCGCTGCAGATTTGTCCAGAATGGTCTCCTCTCCACCTTCCAGTTGGTCTCCTCAAACTTCAATGGTGGGGGTCAAAACCTCTCAACATTCATCTGTTCCTCATTCTGTTAAGACCGGTTACGAAGATCGTCGGCGTTCCGACCCCTATGTGGTGACCGGTGTTTCTCTCGGTCTTCCAGGAGGCGAGAGGGTCTTCGATGAGGATACATTTGAGCGATTAGTTCGAGGTGAAACATGCCTTTCTGAGGTCAGTGATGAGTACAAACAACGCCTCCTTGACAAAAACATTGTTCGCTTGATCAAGGGCCGCGACGGCTCGGTTAATATGGAGCAAGCCACTGAGTTTGGGGACATACCTCAACTTGCAGGTGTGAAGTCTGTTTTTGATATTTCAGAGGAATTTGGTATCGATGCTAAAGTTATCGCTGCATGGGATATTACGACGCAATTAGCTGTAGCAGCAGGACTTCTCGCACTCCGTGATGCTGCCATACCTTTGACTCCGGTCGAGCAAATTGGAAAGGGCGGTTTACGTTTAATTCGAAATTGGGAAGTTCCTCAACACCACAGAGAGCGAACTGGAATTGTCTTTGCCTCTTGTTTCCCAGGACTTCAGATGGCTATGAAACACGCCAAATCGAATGGTGACGACGGTGATGGACAATTTGATCGAAGATACCTCTTCCAAACACTCAACATGGGGCACTCGCAATTCGCTCAGTATACCGGTATTCGAGGTCCAAATACTACAATTAATCTCGCATGTGCGTCCGCCACTGCTGCCTTCGGAGTCGCGGAGGATTGGTTGAACAGTGATAGGGTAGACCGAGTGGTTATCCTTTCATCTGACGACGTGACTGGTGATGACTTGTGGGAATGGATTGGAGGCGGTTTTGCTGCATCTGGGGCCGCTGCAACTGGTAACGTCATAGAAGAAGCAGCTTTGCCTTTTGACCGCCGTCGCAATGGATTAGTGCTTGGAATGGGCGCTGCTGCGTTTGTCGTTGAACGTCATTCTGAAGCAAAGCAACGAGGAGTTCAACCTATTGCAGAACTTCTCGGAACGCATACTGCAAACTCAGCATTCCATGGGACTCGCCTCGATGTCGAACATGTCGCACAAACAGTCAACTCTTTTATTGGAACAATGGAAGACAAATGGAGTCTTGATCGACATGTCATGGCACCAGATACGGCTTTCTTCTCTCACGAAACATATACGCCAGCTCGAGGTGGTTCTGCTCAATCAGAGGTTCGTGCTTTACGTGAGACGTTTGGACAAAGCACTGACAGTTTGGTCATCGCCAATACCAAAGGTTTCACTGGTCACCCAATGGGTGTGGGCATTGAAGATGCAAGTATGTTCCACGGAATGAAAACAGGGAGAATCCCCCCTATAGCAAATCACAAAGAAATCGACCCAGAACTTGGAAATCTTAATCTTTCGAAGGGTGGAGATTATTCTAATATTCAATACGGATTACGTTTTGCCGCTGGTTTTGGTTCTCAAATCGCACTTTCATTAGTACGTAAATGGCCTGTTGTGGGCGAGCGAATCGATGGCCAGCGTTTCCTAGCATGGGCGCGCAGTCTTGCAAAGAGTGATGATGTCGTTCTTCGAATACTCGACAACAAGTTAGTTGCATATGTTGATGGAGATGAGAATCTTCATGGTGGTGTTCAAGGAGAACCTTGGAGTATCACTGCTGAATGGGAAGGAAAACCTTCTCAAAATATCGAGAATGTAGAACCTGCTCCGAAGTTCGTCAAAGAACCTTCACTTCTCGTTGCCGAACCTGTCGCTGAATCTGCTTCAATCACTTCTCCTGAACCGGGTATTACAGGGCTTTCTGCGACAGTTATCGAGGTTGTCGTTCATCACACAGGATATCCAGCAGACTTTGTCGAATTGGATCAGGACCTTGAAGGTGAATTGGGAATTGATACGGTAAAACAGGCCGAAATAATGGCAGAAATCCGTGAACGCTTTGCATTACCATTGGATGAAGAGTTCGTTCTGTCCGATTATCCAACATTGAATCACATGATTGGCTACATCCAGGCGATGACTGGAAGTGGGGCCTCACAAGTGGCCTCGGGTCCTACTGCGACTGATATTGACACGGCAGAAGTATCCTCAGAAGTTAACACTGTAAATAAACACCCTTCTACCTCAGTGGTTTTGGTTGATGCCGACTTAACGAATACTGTTGTCGAAGTTGTCGTTCATCACACAGGATATCCCGCTGACTTTGTGGAATTGGACCAGGACCTTGAAGGTGAATTGGGAATTGATACGGTAAAACAGGCCGAAATAATGGCAGATATTCGAGAAAGATTTTCACTTCCTTTGGATGAAGAATTTGTTCTTTCAGATTATCCAACATTGAATCATATGATTGGTTACATTCAATCCATGAGAGACGGAACCTCCACGCTTCAAACAACTCCACAATCGACGCCTCAACCAGCTCCAGCACCTACTCCTATGCCGGTTCAAGTGCCGGTAGCTCCGGTCGTTGATGATGCTGATTTAACCTCTACAGTAGTTGAAGTCGTTGTTCAGCACACTGGATATCCGAGTGATTTTATTGAATTGGACCAAGACCTTGAAGGTGAATTGGGAATTGATACGGTAAAACAGGCCGAAATAATGGCAGATATCCGTGAACGTTTCGCATTACCCTTGGATGAAGAATTTGTTCTTTCAGATTACCCAACATTGAACCATATGATTGGCTATATTCAATCCATGAAAGGAGGAGCGCAACCTGAGCCCGTTGCTGCCCAATCGATAAATCCCGTATCAACCCCCCTCGAGACTCCGGTTACTGTAACAGCACCGGCCTTGTTAGCAAAAGATTCAGAAATTCAGAAGCAATTGATCGAGGTTGTCGTTCGTCATACGGGTTATCCGGATGATTTCATTGAATTGGACCAGGACCTTGAAGGAGAATTAGGAATTGATACGGTGAAACAGGCTGAAATTATGGCCG
>CALCOP010000056.1 GCA_937897365.1 uncultured euryarchaeote | reverse complement strand
AAAATCAAGCGTGCTTTTTCAGGTGGCCAAGCCACAATTGAAGAACACCGACGCTTGGGTGGAAACCCAGACATCGACGTTGCTTATCGATACATGATGTATTTCTTTGAAGACGACGATGCTTATCTTCAACGTGTAAATGCAGACTATCGGGCAGGTAAGATACTTGCGGGTGAAATGAAGCAATTGTGCATCGATAGAGCGACTGCTTGGCTTGGAGACTTACACGAAATGCGTGACCAAACAGCTCATCTCGTCGAAGATTTCCTTGCAGAAGACGCCCGATGATTATTGAACATCATCGGAGGAAAAGACCGCAGGGTCAGGGCCAATCGGCAACTCAGCAAGTTCTTCATCGGTTAATTCACGCTCCACAGCATCAGAATCGAGGATCATTGAATGACCGTGAGGATCTAAAAACTCAACTGTGAATATGCTTTGTTCACCTGCTTGTGAAATCGAGGTGAGTAATCCATCAAGGGTGGAGAGGGCATTCGTGTTTTCTTCGCTCACAACGGAATCGTTCGCAATATCTCGTTCGACATCTCGTCGGACCATGTTGATAATATCGACAAATCGATTCAAGACACCTTCGATATTACTTACGTAGCCTGTTGAATTTGTCCCCGGCATAACTTCCAGGTCAAGTTCAGGAATGCGAACAGTACACGATGATGAGCGAACCACTCGAGAGCGTAGTTTTTTGCTGTCATTCAGCACGAGAGAACTCGCACCAGCCTTCTTGCCTTCTGCAGGTATGAAATCGGTTTGACGCCATCCGCAACCGTGACACATCACAGTGACTTGTGTGTGTTCACCAAAATAAGGAATCTCATCGACATTCGCAACCATTCGGAGTTTGCCTTCTTCGGAGCAAATAGGGCATGGGATGTTGACTGGCTGCTCTTGCATCACATTCGCCGCCATCCAAGTTCTTTCGCATCAACAGCAAAAGCCTCCATTTCGACCCCTCGAACACCTCTGCAACCAGGTGGTAAGAGCATTAAACGGGTCTCAGTCATTTGAATAATTTGGCCACCTAAATCACCGTCAATAAAAGAGTTCAGTTGTCCTAAGGCAGCGTTAAATTCTACTGTTCTCTTCATCAGCCGATTCATTTCCACGATGACTGCATGATCATCCGCAACCCAATCCAGCAGTTGGCTGCACCCCGTGATGTCGTTGAGGACAGCACGGTGCAGGACCATTCCATTGTGAGAACTAAGAATTGGTGGGTTGGGGTATAACTCCCCTAAGTCATGGTAAATGACATCACTTGAAGTTGAGATTTGTTGTTTTGGTTGCTCCATACTTGGCATCGAAAAGGTTTGCAAAGGTTTGACGTCATCTTGGTTTTCAGTTTCTGGAACGCTTTCCATTTCGGCACTTCTCAGTTTTTCATCCGCTCGTGCCAATGCATCCAAGTCGGGCATTGATGGAACAACCGGTTGAGGTTGAGTCGGCTTTGGCTCTTTCTGCACGTTGGTGAAGGCATCGAGTGAAGACTGTGCTTCGTCCCGTTTTCCTTTCCTGCCCCTGCGCATAACACGGGAGGTTACAGTCACCTCAAGAAGACTCCCATCAAACATACGGTAAAGCCATTCTTTTCTACGGCTTGTATTGTTTGCCGAATCACTCGTTGGGTTCATAAGAGTAGATGAGTACCGTGATTTTGCGCCTCAAGGTTCAAAAGGTGTCGACCGAAAGAATGGATTGATGACAATGGATGCACAGCAGAATGTATTGAAAACCGGAACGAGTACGATTGGGATTACATTTGATGGTGGCGTCGTCGTCGGAGCCGACCACAGAGCGACCATGGGCCATTTCATTGCGAACAAAAGCGTTCAGAAACTCTTCAAGATTGGAGATAACCTTGCTCTTACAACAGCTGGTCTTGTGGGTCATGCCCAATCACTTTCCCGAACTCTCTCGGCAGAAGTAGCACTTTTCCAACTCCGCCGTCAACAACCGATGACTGTCCGTGGAGCTGCTACCCTTACTGCAAACATTCTCTCCGGCCGTCCTCATTGGGTCCAGTTGCTCATTGTTGGCGTCGATGATGAGGGTGGACATGTGTATTCTATCGATTCTGCAGGTGGTTCAATTCCAGACACTTACTGTGCAACCGGATCCGGCTCCCCATACATGTATGGTGTGCTTGAAGATGGCTTTAGCGAAGGCATGTCCCGGACCGATGCATTGAAACTCGCGGCACGCGCCCTTCACGCATCGGGGCAGCGTGATGCGGCCTCCGGTAACGGCATGGATTTGGCAGTAATTACCGCCAAAGAAGGCTTTGTATCCATTTCTCAAGCAGAAATAGCAAAACTTTTGGCTTGAGTTCTTCAACTCCCGCAGCTCAACACTGCACTCCACTAAGGAGAGTTTGTGCACAGTAATTGTGCGAGCGCGGGCAGGGTGAAATTATGCGTCTATCGTTTAAAGAGTTGAAAGATCAGGTGGAGAAGATTGTCCCTCGTGACATACCTTACACTGTAGAATTAGAAGCCGGCAACATTGCTTTGGTAACGCCAGAACCGAATCGCATTCTTGCCGTTGACGGTTTGCTTGCCAAAATCGCTCATAAAGTCAAGCGAAAGATTGTCTTGCGCCCCGACCCCTCGATTATGAAATCAGAAGAGGAAGCGACCAAAATCGTTCGGGAAGTCATTCCAGAGACTGCTGATATCACTCAAATTTATTTTGATGCTTGCTACAGAGAAATCACAGTTCAATGTAAG
The DNA here is from genome assembly GCA_937897365.1 of uncultured euryarchaeote. Classification (GTDB taxonomy): domain Archaea; phylum Thermoplasmatota; class Poseidoniia; order Poseidoniales; family Poseidoniaceae; genus MGIIa-L1. Next base: position 2,449 of record CALCOP010000056.1, on the reverse strand, counting down.
AAACCTGGTGATGCTGTGGGCCGAAGAGGTGCTCATCTTCAAGAAATACGTGACAAGTCGGGGTGGCTCATCTCCGTAGAACGAACCCCTCCTCTCATCTCGAAGACGGTCCACGATATTCGTGGATACAGGCACGCACATGCTGAGGAACGCAGAAAACTGTTGAAGGATTTCGGCCTCAACATTCACCGACCTCAACGTCCAGGTTCTGCATGGGCACGGGTCACTGCATTGGGTTCATATCGCGAAGTTGGCCGAGCATGTCACCTCGTGACAACCAATGAGTCTCGAATTATGATTGATGTTGGTGTCAATGTTGCGAACGATTCGGAGCCAATGCCGTTTTTCACCGCTCCTGAAGCTTTGCCTATTGACAAATTAGATGCTGTAATATTGACGCATGCCCACCTTGACCATGCAGGAATGTTACCTGTGTTGTTCAAGTATGGCTACCGTGGGCCAGTGTATTGCACACCCCCTACTCGAGATCTGATGCTTTTGCTTCAAACAGATTACCTCAAAATTGGTGGTGCAGAAGGAAAACGTGCTCCGTATGATATGGAGGATATCCGTATGTGCATGCGACATGTTGTCGATGTGAAATGGGATGAAACAACAGATGTTGCGCCCGATATCAAGATGACATTTTCCAATGCAGGGCACATTCTTGGTTCTTCTGCAGTGCATCTTCACATCGGAAATGGAAAGCACAATCTCTTGTTCAGCGGCGACCAAAAGTTCGAGAAATCGTGGCTTTTTGAGGCTGCAAACTCACGGTTTCCGCGAGTTGAATCGCTGGTTCTTGAATCAACTTATGGTGGAAACGGTGACTTCCAACCTTCTCGCCAAGAAGCGAATCAGGAGTTGAAAGACATTGTCTCAAGGACGCTTGCTCGCAATGGAAAGATGATTTTCCCCGTCTTCGCAGTAGGGCGCAGTCAAGAAGTCATGATTGCTATCGATGAGTTGTTCCGCTCAGGAACGGTGAAGCCAGTACCTGTTTGGTTGGATGGAATGATACAAGAAGCCACAGCAATTCATGCCGCTCACCCCGATTTCTTAGTAAGCAGTCTGCGAAAGTCAATTTTGAAAGACGATGATGGTAATCCGTTCAGCAACGAGTGGTTCCGCCCAGTCAAGAGTAGAGAATTACGAGAAAATATCCTTATGGACAGTTCCCCTTGCATCGTCTTGGCAACCTCTGGAATGATGAACGCTGGACCTGTTGTAGAGTATTTTAGACACTGGGCTCATGAAGACCGTAATTCTCTCTGTTTCGTTGGTTATCAAGCAGAGGGAACCCTTGGCCGTCGTTTGCAGAAAGGTTTCGGAGAAGTTCCAATGATTGTGAACGGTAAAACTGAAATGGTAAAAATTGGCTGTGAAATGGTCACGATTGATGGGTTTTCAGGTCACTCTGATCGAAGACAATTATTGGAGTTCGTCGACCAACTCAAACCACCTCCAAAGAAGATTATTTTACACCATGGTGATTATTTCAAATCGAATGAATTGGGCCAAACATTGCGTGAACGATTCAAGTGTCGCACATATGCACCAAGTAATCTCGAAACGATTCGATTACTGTAATCACATCAATGGGATTTCATAACCCGATTCTAAAGGGTCCGGTAACGTTTGCTCCTGATGTTCACTTTGCAATTCACCAAGTGGTTTTCCAATCGAATATTCGGATTGTATTGGCGTTGAACCATATACTTTGGACGCCTTCGAGGAAACGTCAAAAAGAGACCATGCAAGTATGGCGAAAATCAGTGTAAACCCTGCAGCGGCAACCAATAAGGTACTTCCTCCATCGGCGATATTTATTGCGATTCCAACTGAAATGAGCAAAATGGCCGCCACAACGAGGAGTCTTCGTGAAATGGTTGCCATAACAACGCTCACGACCATGTTCTTCATGAACCCGTTGCATCTGTACCTACATCATGTACTCGTCAGATGGTAAGCGTTCGTCCAATGTTGCATGCCCAGGTTGGCTTATGACAGCCGTCGCGCCATGGGGTGAAAATGCCGAAGATGCCTACGACCAAGGTTTGGTTGAACTCGGCCTTGGTGATTCACGATTAATCGAAATGAAGGGCGCTATGTTACCACTCGGTTTTGGAGCAACACCTCCAAAATCACTCCCTATGGGTTCTTTGGTTGAATGCCACATCGCAACAGCATATGCATGGAGTGGTTCTTCAGCATGTGCGGGTGTGGCATGGGCCGCATGCGTCACACCAGAAGGAGATGAGTGCGCTATTGTAGCAACCGTTTCAACCGAACTCAATTATGAGGAAACCACTCTCATACTTCGCAAGAATTTACAAAACAAAATGGCGAGTCGTGATCTTGAGATTATCTCTTTCGATATCGCTGTCGATGAAGTTACTGCAGCAGCAGATCATCATGGTGTTGCTATGGCTGCTTTGATTTTACCCAA
>CALCOP010000055.1 GCA_937897365.1 uncultured euryarchaeote | reverse complement strand
GGGTGACCACAAACAACTTCCGCCCACTGTAATCAGTAAAGTAGCGGAAGATGGGGGCCTTGGTCGCTCCCTGTTTGAGCGCCTTATTGAATGCGGCTTAGAAGCACACATGTTAACGACACAGTATCGCATGCATCCAACCATTCGTGAATATCCAAGTGCGAGGTTTTACGACGGACGCTTAGAAGATGGTTGTCGTTCTGAGGAACGACCGCCTGCTGCCGGATTTTTATGGCCCGATTGGGATCATCCGGTCGCATTTGTCCCAATTGAAGGCAGTGAAATTGTTGATGAAGAAAGCAGCAGTAAATCAAATCTTGATGAAGCTGCTAAGGTTCTCTCCATTGTCAATAATCTCTTGAGCACTGGAGATATCACTGCATCAGAAATTGGAGTTATCACTCCTTACAATGGGCAAGTTCGCCTTCTTGTTGATTTGTTTGACCAGGCTGGTGGTCGTGATGAAAACGAACCCTATGCTGGACTTGAAATTAAGAGCGTAGATGGATATCAGGGAAGAGAGAAAGAAGTCATCGTCTTTTCAGCTGTGCGCGCAAACGATGAGGGTAATATTGGATTTTTGAAGGACCGCCGGCGCCTCAACGTTGCCTTGACGCGCGCAAAGCGAGGTCTGATTGTTCTTGGAAATCTCAGGACATTACGCCACGATGGAACTTGGCGGGCTTGGTTGGATTGGGCAGAAGAGCGAAACCTCTTCGCTTGGCACATTACTCACGGCTGATGGGTTTAGCCAACACTTGACAAAGGACAGACACCAGCGTTGTATATGGCAGACGATGTAGTCAGCATCTACCAAGGCGGAGGTACGCTTGCTCAGGCAGTGCTTTCTTCGGCTCCTGAGGGGATGCTCATTGCACCGGCATGGAAGCGTGTTGCTGCTTTCATGCTTGATGTTGTGGTGTTAACTCTCCTCCTTCACTTTTTGACAGGACAGAAGTTATTGTTCTATTTGATGAGTTATTCTCTGCTCTCTGAAAGTCCTCAATACGCAGTCGCATTTTTGACAAATTGGGGATTGTTCTTTGGTTCGCATTATCTCTATTTCAAATACACAGGCCGTACCTTTGGACGAACACTTGCACAGCGTGGTTTTCGAATTGCTATCGTTCATGACAACGGCACATTGCTTGAAAATCATCACTGGGGGCCCCGTGCTCTTGGCAAACTCATCTATTTGGTCCCTGTCGTCGGTGTTCTCTGGTTCGGATTTCGGGATGCGTTACGTGGCCGGTCCAAAGACGCCGAATATCGGACCTCTTTGGATCTGAAAAATCATACCGTGGCCGCAGTAGACTGGTCTTTGCCCTCTGAAACGCGTCTTAAGTTACGATAAACCGTGGATGCTGAAACATTGAGTTGAAGTAGGACTTTGTAGAGTGACTTCTACGGTGGCAACCATGAGTGACGACCACACTGCACGAGCGGCATCTTTGGAAGCCCGATTATCATCCGTTCAAATGGAGATAGATGATGATGATGAAGACGTCATTCTGGTCTCCGTTGATATGACCAATGAAACCGTTATTCCACTTGGGGGGTTAGAAGTTCACGTACTCACCAGTGATGGTAAGAAAGTGGATTCAGATTCGGGAATTAGTTCACTTGGGCCAGGTTTGACTCGAAACTTCTCCTTTGAATTCCCTCTCGAGAAGGGGACATGGACGTTTTCAGTTTCCGGTGCAGGACAAACGCTGACTTTGGGTCCCTATGATGCTGACTTTACCTATGAGGCTGAACAAGGCCGAGCGTTTGGTAACGCTATCGGTTCCACTCTTTTCAGTGGCGCTTTTGATGCGAATCTCGATTCCTTTGGGAAGACTGCCGAACGCGAAATTATTGATCCCTCATCTGTTGTTTTGACCTCGTATAGCGGAGAAAATTCAGCTGGTGGCTCGACAAAGATTTCCTTAGGAAAAAGCGAACCTCAAGAAAAGAAAGATTCCAAAGACGGACCCCGCACGCCACCTTGGGAGAAAAAGAAAGAAACAGAATCGCCGCCGATTGAACAAACCAGTCCTGCAGGTGATTTACTTCTACAAGCGGCTCAAGTCACCTCCACTTCAGAACCTGTTGCTGCCGAAGAACCAGAAGTTGTTGAACAGCCCTCTCCTGAAGCACCAGTGACTGCTGCTACACCCCCGCCTCTTCCAACTTCATCAGCCCCGCCAAGCTCAGGGCCTTCCACCGGTCCTCCATCAGGCCCACCAACTGGTCCTCCGACAGGTCCCCCGACAGGCCCACCAACTGGCCCACCAACTGGTCCTCCGACAGGACCACCGACAGGCCCACCGACCGGCCCACCAACAGGCTCCCCGACAGGTCCACCGACTGGCCCACCATCAGGTCCCCCGACAGGCCCACCATCAGGCCCACCAACCGGCCCACCAACCGGTCCCCCGACAGGCCCACCGACAGGCCCACCTACAGAATCCCGCCCGTCTCGACCGAGTGATTTGTGAAGTGATATCATGAGCGAAGGTTTTGCAATGGAACTATGTGGCAACAGGGCTGCCTGGCAAGTTATCCCAGATGGCATTACATCGATTATCTTAGAGAATGTCGGTCGTAGAATCGAACAGGCAGGCTATACTATTGGTATTCAGAATCGTCTCTGCTGGACATTTACTGGCCCCTGCGATTTGACCCTCTATCCGAGCGGTAAACTTCTCATTAAATCTGAAGACAAGCAACTCGCAGCTTCTGTAGCTGAACAACACGCATCGAATTGGGCTCATGCTTGATGGTGAATCTCATGGTGATTCCCTCTGAAACTGAAACCGTGCTTCTCTCCAACGGAGTTGTCGCTTATCCTACGTCGACATTACCTGGTTTAGCAACACTACCAACAACTGAAGGTTTAGACAACCTGTTTGCTCTCAAGCAGCGCCAGGCTGACCAACCTGTGAGTTTAGGCGTAGCATCGCTTGAACAGGCGTCGCTCTTGGTTGAAGTCCCAGATTTTGCGCATCGGCTCCTCAAACACTTTGAACGCGGTTCACTCACCCTTATTCTTGATGCACACCAGTTGCTTGACCCTCGCCTTGGAGGAAAACGAGTTGCTGTCCGAGTTTTTGCCCACCCAGTCGCAATTGCACTTGCACAAACCGTGGGTCCAGTGACTGCGACCAGCGCTAATATTGCTGGAACTGCCCCTTTATCTGATGCGAATTCTGCAGGTCGAGAACTGGGTTTATCGTCACATGCCATTCTTCCAGGTGACTGCCCTGGAGGGAAAGGTAGCACGCTCCTTTCTCTTGAAAAATTTGAAGCCTCACCTTTGGGATATTCGGTAAGCATTATGAGAGAGGGCGTCGTACCTTACACTGACGTGACCGCATGGATGTCGAAGAATCACTGAAGTATTGGCGTGATGCAGGTCATGTTGCTCGCCGTACTTTAGAGGCGATGAAACTGGAGTTACAACCAGGCAAGACATACCACGAAGTAATTGAGTCCGCTGAACGCTACATTCACCGTCATGGAGGAAAACCCGCCTTTCCTGCAACGATTCATTCAAATGACCTTGCGGCACATTTCACTACGAATCATTTGGTCGAAGATCCAGACGGTTGGGAAGGGGATACAGTCTTGCAAAAAGGAGACTGCGTGAAAATTGATTATGGCGTCCACATTAAAGGCCATATTGGAGACAACGCTCTTACTTTTGAAATCGGCAATTCTAACAACCATACAGAGCAAATCAAGGCTGCCAAAGAAGCCCGGGATGCTGCCATCGAAATGATGCATCCAGGTACGCCTTGGTACAAAGTGGGTGCAGCAGCAGCACAACCGACAATCGATGCAGGCTTCCAACCGATTCGCAACCTCTGCGGCCATCAATTGAAACCCTGGCAATTGCATTCAGGAGTATCCATTCCGTCCTATGCCTGTGGGCCTGATAATCAAGGGTTCAAAGGCGTCGTAGAGGAAGGCGGGGTCTATGCTGTTGAACCGTTTAACACGACTGGTAAATCTGGTTTGATTGAAAACATTGGGTCTGCACATTCATCCAATATTTATCGTGTTACCGGCCTCACTACTTCACGTAAAGCCCGAGCGAAGGGTCAGTTGAAACCACTTGGAGCTCAACTCGCCCGAAACCTTGAGGAGCGTTACTCAACCTTGCCTTTTGCAGAACGCTGGGCGTATCCGATGTTAGAAAAGCCATTCCCCGAAGCAGATGAGGCCAGTCGTCAAAGTAAATGGAATGCCCTTGTAAAGAAATTGATCAGCATCCGATTCCTTGAGACGTACCACGCATTACGTTGCATGGATGGTGGTAATATCTGCCAGTTCGAACATACTGTGTACATTACGGATGGCGGCCCAGAGATTCTCACAGTTGAGTAATTTTCATCAAAAGCGTCTCTCAATCGCTGTTTTTCCCTTGAAAACCAATATAAACCGCGATTGTATGGACTAAACGAACAGGGCTGTTGAAGTTCTTGTTGAGTGCATCCCATC
>CALCOP010000054.1 GCA_937897365.1 uncultured euryarchaeote | reverse complement strand
AGTGCAGCAGCAACGCCCATTGGTTTCTTGCCTTGCCAGAGTTCCTCATGCGGCTTAATGACTGACCACAAGTGTTCAATTTGAGTATAGATGCCTGGCTGAAGTTGTAAGTCGGAGATGAACTTGTCAAAGTATTGGTCTGGTGAGGAAATCTTGTGCAAATTAAGTTTACGAGAAACTTGACGGATGAGTCGAGACAGTTCCTTTTCGCTTACTTCGAATGCATCTGAGATTTCAACGATTTGACGCGGCAGGTTCTCTTGACGTGCGACGAGATACGTGCACGCTGCGGTTACACCTGCAATTGAACGCCCGGTTACGAATCCTTCATCAGACAATCGACGGTAAAGTCGTGCTGTTTCTTCTTGCAACGGTTTCGGCAGTCCAGAGTGGTCGCGAATGAATTGATTCGCACGGACGAGATTGCGCTCGCGGCTCTTACGTGTCTTCGAACGCTCGTCAACAACACGCCGTCGGCGCCATTCTCTTCGTGAACGTGCTGAGATGCCGTGTCGACCTGCACTTCCAGAGTTCAAATCACGAACGTCGATCGTCGTGTTGAGACCCTTGTCAGCGAGTGTGTATGTAAGCGGTTGGCCAACTCTCGAACGGTCTTGACTACGATCTCTGTTTGTCCATTCTGCGCCTGGGTCGATAACGTTCTCTTCGACTACAAGCCCACAGCTGTTACATGTGATCTCGCCTCGAGAGTCGTCTAATTGCCAGTCGATGGCTCCACAGTCCTCACACGGACGAGTATGTCCTTCAAGCGTTCTCCGAATGACATCGCTACCACTGCGATTCGTATCGGTGTTCTGTCTACGGTTTGGCGGTTCGCCAGAATTGTCTTCCGAATAAACTTTCATCTTGTTAACCTCTTGTTAAGTAGTTTGTAACCGAGGTATATAAATCCCATGAGGGGATGCTCGCCGTGGCTGAAACTGCGTATAGCGGTTTTACACTGTGGTGTCTCCGGTTGGCTACAGTTAGGAATATCTACCTACTGGCTATAAAGGGTTGTTTTTTCAGCATCTAAGGGGGCTTTTATACATCTCGATGAGGTTCATAAAACGCTCAATGCAGAAACGCATAGTTCAAAGACGGTACTCAAAGACAGCAACTTGAGGAGAGTATTATGCCAGCCACAGTCGTTCTTGGTGCCCAATGGGGAGATGAAGGAAAAGGGAAACTCGTTGACAGAATTGCTGAACAGGCAACATGGGTAGCACGATTCCAAGGTGGAAACAATGCAGGCCACACCGTAGTGCTCGGCGATCAAGTTCTCAAGTTCCATCTCTTACCTTCCGGGATTACTCGGAAAGAATGCCATCTCATACTTGGTGACGGTATGGTAATTGATCCATGGGTACTCAACACCGAACTGACCGGTTGGCAAGAATCTACTGGAGAAGACCCACGAGGTGAGAGGCTCTATGTTAGCGAACGGGCCCATATTATCCTTCCATTCCACTGTTATCTCGATGGTTTGGACAAGAAGATTGGTACAACTGGCCGAGGAATTGGACCTACATACGCCGATAAAATCAATCGAATCGGCTTGCGATTTGGGGATTTGGCAGAAGTCAAAGATAACGATGATTGGATGGAATCAACAACGGCACGCATGAACGCAACGCTTGTAGCTGCTGGAAGTGAAGAGAGAATCACTGCTTCAGGACTCAAAGACGATATTCACTGGATTTGGCATGCTTATTCGACATCGATTCGAAACACAGGTCTCATGCTTGATAACGCCTTGAAATTGGGAGAGCATGTTATTCTTGAAGGTGCACAGGGTTGCCTTTTGGACATTGACCAAGGGACATTTCCTTATGTTACCTCTTCAGTGACGTCTCGTGGTAATGCTTCCCATGGAGCGGGAATTCATCCAGGACATATTGAAGATGTCATCGGCATTACCAAAGCATACATCACCCGTGTCGGACATGGCGCAATGCCAACTGAACTTGAAGATGAAGTTGGAGACCACCTTGGAACAGTCGGTCATGAATTTGGAACGACAACTGGACGTAAGCGACGCTGTGGCTGGTTTGATGCGGTTGTCATGCGACATGCGAACCGAATCAACGGCTTCACTGGACTTGCATTGACGAAACTTGATGTTCTTGGTGGACTTGATGAAATCAAAATCTGTGTGGCTTACGAATTGGATGGAAAAGAAATTCTGGAAATGCCTGCAAGTGCAACTGCATTAGAACGCTGTAAACCCGTTTATGTCTCGATGCCAGGGTTCCCATCGCATACGCTTGACGAGTGGTTGAGTATCGCAAAGCGAGCCAATGATGGAGGGATGGGTTACGAAGCACTTCCTTCTGCTGCACAACACTACATCAAGAAGGTCGAAGCGATCGTTGGCGTGCCCTGCACCAGTGTCGGTGTTGGACCTGATCGTGATGCGACAATCGATGCGGTTTGATTCAAGCCTTACAAGGGTGAAAACTCAAAAGGGAGAGGCTCAACCTCGGAACACAGGGGCGTATAGCTCAGTTGGAAGAGTGCTTGGTTTGCAACCAAGATGTCGTGGGTTCAAATCC
>CALCOP010000053.1 GCA_937897365.1 uncultured euryarchaeote | reverse complement strand
GCATGGGGATCGGTGGAAGCCGACTGGAAATTGGTCGTAACCCTCATCTTGTGTTGGTACATTCTACTGAGGGTTTGGGAAAAAAACGGGACACTTGACCGTTGGGATGCGACTCGAGTCTTTGGCGTCATCTTGATGGTTCGAAGTAACAAGGGATTGAAAACACTCGAACGAGTTGCCCGTCCTCGTCGTTTTTGGAGGATTTATGGTGAAGCATCTCTTTGGGTGTGCATATTCTGTATGTTTATTGTCGCACTCTTCATGATTCTCGCCTTCATCTCATCACTTCTGTCTCCCCCCACGGCAAGTCCTCCCAGTGCAAGTGAACTGGTGGCTATTCCAGGCGTGAATCCAGTGATACCATTGGGTTGGGGAGTGATGGCATTTGTTGTTGCATTAGTTATTCATGAATTTGGACATGGATTACTCGCAAGGGCTCATGGAATGCGTATTCGTTCGTTTGGTCTGCTTCAGTTAGGACCCCTACCTCTTGGAGCATTCGCTGAACCCCAGTATCAAGAACTTCACAAGGCACCTCGGAAAGAACGTATGCGAATGTTCGCTGCCGGACCGGCAACAAATTTGTTTGCAGCATTCATTTGTCTCTTACTCCTTGGTAGTTTGGCTGGAAACTTCACTGCGTCGTCCGACAATCCGCACGTACGAGGCATCATCAAAGGTGAAGCGGCAGATAATGCCGGAATGGAACCTTGGGACACAATCCTTCGAATTGACGGCGAAGAAATACAGGGTGCTGAAGGATTCCTTGAAACCGTCCGAGGATACAATGCAAACGATACCATCATTCTTGATCTGCGACACGAAAATGGTTCGCTGGAAAGTGTCGAACTGATACTTTCTGACAAATATGATTACTATACCGAACAAGGGTGGAGTTCGTCAAATCTTGAAGCCATTGGAATAGAACCTGGTGATGCATTTGTTGGCGTTGAAGGTATCAGTGAAAGTACGGCTGGAATCGACAGGTTAGCTGGTCCCTTTTCACCTCGATTTGAAGGAGGATTTTTCGCCCAAATTATTTTTTCACCATTTCATATCCTTGAGATGGTAATCCTCCCATTTGAATTACAAGGTGTGGCAATGCATCCAGTTCAAGAAGCGATGCTTGTCCCTAATGACGGTATTATCAGCGAAAGCTTAGGCCTTACAGGACTGTTGTTTTTAGTCAACTTCTTCTTTTGGCTCATGTGGGTCAATATCTTACTTGGATTTACCAACCTCATACCAATCGTTCCCTTCGATGGAGGGCATTTATTCAAGGATTGGTTAAATGGAAATCTGAATCGAATAAAGAAAATTGGCAAGAAGACAAAACTTTGGAATCTCCATCCAATGTGGGTGTCTCATCTTTCGAATAAAGCATCGAGTTTATCTTCACTCATGCTCTTCGTGATGCTGTTGTTTGTGATGGTGGTTCCTTACCTCTAATCAAGAACGACGACGAGCGAGTTCAGCAAGAACATCAAGCGGTTTATCCGGGATTTTCTGAGCTGGGCGTATTTCTTCAAGTTGTGTGGATGGAAGAGTGTGAGCACGGTTCTTGTTGCGTATTGAACGAACTTTCAGGTCATGCAAAGCTTGTTTGTCAGAGCCTGCTGATGAACAAACCAGTGCAATAAATTCGTTTAATGGCATTCCATCTTCCCAATTCAGATACACTGAACCATTTCGCGTCATTGGAAAAGCTGGAATTGATTTCTCCAACTGCCGAAGTCGTCCAGAGAGATTTGTAGTCTCAACCCGAAATACTCGCCACGAATCTCCACGGACACCCTTTCGCCTATGAGCATACAAAGGCATGAGTTTACATCGCTCTCCCTCGTGAACCATTGCTTCGTATTGCAATTTCGTTCGTCCTGAGAGATAGAGTTTCTCTGCACGGGTTGATTTCACTTCAATCGGGAAACATAAGTCACCACGTAAAGCCAGTAAGTCACCGGTTCCTTCCATTCCAGAACCTGCCGCTCGTACAACTAAAAAAGGCCGTTGTATCACCTGACGCATCTTTTGTTTTTCAACTGAGGAACATGAGCGTATTATCGATTCAACACCTTTTGGAACGCCGGCAAGAACCTGCCGTAATTCCCGCTCGTATTGACTCGACACAAAACTCCATCAATGTCAATCGTTCTTGATGACTTCGGTGTTTGTACCACTGTATTTGCAATTTTAAATGGGTTCAATCAATACCCGTAAAGCCGGAAGTTTAGTTAATCTCGGAAAACAAAGAATCCTATGTGCCAAGGCTTGCGATTCGCACCATTGATTTCAAATTGGCTTTTCGGCTGATGACAGAACTCAAAAAAAGAGGGTTACGATTTATTCTTCTTGAACACGATGCTGTATTACCTGAATCGGATATGATTTGGTTCGGAGGAGAACTTGAAGTTGTGAAATATCGTCATGAAGGTCAACCGATAATGACTGCTCCGCATTCAGTCAAAGATGCAGTCGATAATGCCGTTCGACTCATGAGGGGGATACACAATGTCCACCAACTGAGTTTCGGTATAGATCCAGGACCTCGCCCCGGGCTGGGATGGCTCGCAGATGGTGCGGTCTTAGGAATCGCTCAATTTGAGCATATTGAAAATCTCGCTGCACAAATTATTGGAATCGCCTCAGCACTTGAATTTAAGACAATGGTTGTCCGAATCGGTGACGGTGCCCCCTTAATCCGAGACCGAATCATCAATGATTGTCTGACACATGAACTGAATATCGAAGTAGTTAATGAAGCAAAAACATCGCGTGGATTGTTGCGTCATAATCATGTCATATCCGCAATCCGTATAGCGATGATTGCTGGGGAACGGGTATGGGAATTCCGAGAAATCCAGCCAACAGAGGGTGAAGTGAGAGAAATTCAGCGCCAAAGCCGCAAGAAAAGCAATGGCCGAAAGACGATTTCCACTGAAGTGGCATACGCAGTTGCTTGTGGAGAATTATCTTTGGAAGAAGCAATTCGTGGATAATCATTCTTCTTCTTGAATATCTTTTCGATGTTCAATAATCGATTGTTCAAATTCCGGTGCGCCGGTCATTAAACGACGGATAAGAGGTTCAAACAACATGGGAAGAACGAGCACGCTTACAATAAGAGAAAACAGGATGAAAAAGGAGGAACTCGGTACAAATGAAGTCCCAGGAGTTCCTTCACCACCGACCATGAGTTTTACCGTACCAAGCCAAGGAATCTCTCCACCGCCAACACCGATAAGCCATGATGAACGAATAGGGCCAACCGTTCCAGAAGCACTGTGAACTCCCGATGAACCATTCACGGCTTGTGAACCTTGGTCTACTGAACAGTTATTGTTGTCTCCAAGTGTGAGAATACCAGCATGACGAGGTTCCCACTCCCATACGACCAGATAAGGTTCTACATTTGCGTGTACCATCCGATCGCAATCATAGAAACCTGCCTGCACCCCATCGAAATGAACCGTGACTTTTTCGACGTCACGAACATTTGTCCCAGGAACATCCCAAGTCAAGACACAAACCCCCATAACCCCATTCACATCCTTGGATTCAGAATCATATGTGCCTCCATCAGGACAATGTTCGGTGTTTGAGGCGTTAGCGGTTGCGTTACGGTTCGGAGATGCAATGTCATGTGGAACGACTTCCATTATCGCTCGATGGATAATTGGAGTGCCTGCTTCACCGTTCTTCTTGTAAATGATGACATCTCCTTCAAGCCCATGTTGTGAATAACCAAAATGAGAATTCCCTTGCTGAGTTGCCTCGGCGAAAGTGACGACAGTGTCGAAGTCTTGGTCGTGAACCAACACTAAATCCCCTGCATCAATACTGCCAACTTCTCCGTTAACATCGTGAACCATTGAGGATGATTCAACGACAACCAAAGGCGGCATTGAGCCCGTGTGTGCATACAGAGCTACAATAAGCAGGCCGATCATTCCGGTTGCAAGAAGAAGTTCTCGAACCAGGGTCTTGAGCGGGTCACTGTCACTCACGCCTTGTCCCCTCAAGTTTACCGTCGAAGTCCTTTGCTTTCAAGGAATGCTGTCCATGAAGCGGAATGACCTGCACCTAATGCATCCGCAGCTTCATTTCCTTCTGCTTTGCGACGGCGAATTTCTGAAGTCGAATCTAATGATTTCAATTCTTCTAAGGTCGTGACGTGCCCACGAAGCGAAAGGAACTCCGGTAGAACCACGAGCAGTACGACAACTGAGAACGCAGCAACGCCAATCGCGAGTCCGGTAAAATCACCCCATGAGATATGATTTTGTAAAAAAAAGATTTGATACATTGAAGCAAGGAAAAGAATTCCAATTGAGCCTGAAAGCGTTGCCGTAATGCCTAATTGCCGTCCATGTTGTTTTTTCCACCAGTCCGAGAAGAGCCCCATTGCTTGTCCGCCTCGATAAGAGCAGAGGTGCGAGGCTTCTTTTTTCTATCGCTTCGTTATGTAACATTACGGGGCGAAGTTCAAATGCTTTGCTGATTGTGGGCCAAAGGCCCACTGAGGGAAAACGGTGATTTTATGCGAAAAGCACTCTTCTTAACTCTACTGTTTTTGGTATCATTACTTGCCCCAATGGCTTCCAGTGCAACTGTTGAAACACAATTTAACGATGGAACCTCATCATACAGCCATACTTTTTCCGGTACTGGAAATGGTACTGCTGGACACCTCACCATTCCTTATGGTGCGGAAGTCACTGCTGCAGAGTTTAATTTGAGAGGGGAAGCAAGTTCTACATCCTATTCAAACTTCACAACCAATGCCCACTTCGGTGGTGCTGGAGATGGTTCATGGTCAGGTAGCCCTCCTTCTCCATTCACCTCTGGAAGTCGCTCGAATGTTGATGTCGAGTCTCGGACAATGTCACTCAAAGGAAATCCTACGGTTCAATCAATTGATTTCTCCCGTACTGCTCATGTCCAATCTACGGTTAACGCCTACCAAAACACAACCGGGCAATTTGCTTCTTTGTCCGACCAGGGTTACACCGGATTAACCAAGAAGTTTTCACAATTCAGCGTCAGTACAAGTGCTTCATGGGGTTACATCGGCGTGGTTGTTCTTGTCGATGATGAATATCACATCATGAAGTATTCATCTTCCAGTTTGTATAACACACCTACAATTCTTCGAATTAATTCTACAACCGGGGCATACATCGGAACTGCGTCGTTGAATACCAATGGCTGCACTTCATCTTCATACTACAATATGGTCGACGCAACCGTTGATGGGACGACAGTTTACACTGCGCACTATACGAGTTACTATCTTACAAAATGGTCAGTGGTCACCTCTGGTTCTGCCAAATCATGGCGTTGTGATGGCTCATGGAACCCATTCAGTAACAGCTACGTCACGGGGGTCGATATCGACGATGCTACCGGTAAACTCTATGTCGCCACATATTCCTATTCAGCAAATACGCATTATCTCAACGAAGTCAGTAAGACCTCCCCGTCTTCGATTCAAGGCACGTGGACACTTGCCACAGGATCAACTGTTTCACGATACGGGGCGGGCATGATTGTCAACATGCCGACCATTATCTACAATGAATACGACCAACAATATGTTAGCGGTGTCGGGTATAACTACGATTCATATCACCACTTCTTCTCGATGCGTGGTAATTTCATCGAACACATGGGAGAAGTTACGGTCCCAGAAGGCGGACATTATGGCATGGTAGAATCAGAAACTGGCCAATACAGTTTCTCTTGCCATTACTACAGCACGACCTATTGCAGTACATCGACTCGACACAAAATTAACAATTTCGGAGATGGCGCACTGTATGACGAAAGAACACACTCCTCGACATCGGGCACAATCATGGGTGCTACTTTTACAACCTCGAAAGCGATTGACACCTTGAAAATCAGCAGTATTCTCGGCTATGTTCCTACTGGGACAAGTATTAGCGTCGATATTTCAAACGATGGTGGTACAACCTGGAGACAAGTTTCTGCAGGACAAACGATAACTTTCCCACAAACGAGCACATCCTTTGTTTGGAGGGCGAACCTCAACGGAACATTAACAAAAGCTCCAATTCTTGATGGAATTGGAATAGAGTACATCACTTCGTATGTGAGTTCTTCATACATGTATGCATACCAATATGTCGGCTCAGGTACCAAGAGTGTTGTCGCTGCGACAATTACATGGGATGAAACCTTACCATCCAGCACAACAATTCGAGTTTACTTTGGTTTCACAACATCGAGTACATGCACCTCAACAAGTTCAGGCGTTATGACCTATACACAATCAAATCAAACAAAATCAGTCACAGGAACTGGATATTACATGTGCATGCGTGTTCAACTTTCAACTTCAAATTCGGGCGTAACCCCAACAATTTCGAATATTTCAATTGCACAACATTCGAATGCACCAATTCAACCTGGAATAGATATTAGCGGAAAATCTGGCTGGTCCCGACCTGCCCAAGATGGCGCTCTCCTTGGACCACTAACCGTGACGGGGACATCGAGTGGAGCAAATAACATTCTCAAACGCTTCAATGATTTAATTCCAGATACGGGTTCCGGATTTAGCAACATTTCAGTTGAATTGGTTGCGGAATCTTCTGGAATTTTGATTCTCGATTCATTTGCTATCACATATACAATGAATACAGTCAATCTCGATATTGACATTCCAGAAGGTGAAATACTCCATGAACGATTGGAACCGTATGAAGTGGTTACTCGGCACATTATAGGCGAAGACGCAACAAGTATGACGGAAGCAAGTCTCACGCTCATCACCAATTCTGCTGCTAAGAACCCTACAATGTATTGGGCAGATGGCGACATATTCCCAAGCCCAAATGACCCTGAAGATTACATCGAACTGGATGCGAGTTCTTGGTCATCCACATCCAATGGCATTTTGGAGATACATTGGATATTCCACGTGACTTCTGAGTTCCCAGACCAGAGTAATGTCCGATTTAGGACTGGATGCTTGGACAACACTGGCTCTGCTGGATATTCTCCACTGGATCTGACAAGTGCGACGGGACTTGAAGTCAATCGCACATTTGGACTTGGCTGGCTTAAAGTTCGAGACAATGATGGCGCCTTAGTGATGGACGATGTACCTGACAACTCATGGGTTGCCGCTGGCGAAACCCTACATTTCCAGGGAGCTATGTGGTTCCAAAATACCGAAGATGCACCGAGAGACAGTGCCTTTGACGTCCGAGTATCTCGTAACGGCTGGGTTGAAAGCACTGCTCGTGACACAACCAATAACAACGGCAGTTTCTTCATCTCCGTTGACCTTCCTGAAATCGATGTCGAGTCTGGCCTTACGTATGAAGTTCAAACCTATAACGAAAAAGAACCAACGCACGTTATGCAACCAAACGCTGACTGGCGACGCACCTTCTTAGTCGATGCTACAGCACCTCTTCGAACTGCTGTGCTTCCAATTGACGAGAGTTATGAAGCAGCGAGCACTGTTCAAGAAGTGAAGGTACTGATTAACGATGATGTCGGCCACCCTATGACACTCGATTTGATGTATTGGGTTGAATCAGACCATGACCTTAATCGCAACGGAGAACCTGACCCACAAGAGTATGTTGCAAAGTCCGTTTACAATTCAACCGTGGCAAAAAACAAGTGGTTTATCACGACAATTGACCATTCAAGAAACCCAAATATGGGCCGAGTTTCGTATTATTGGACCGGTGGAGACCAAGCAGGTAATCCATTGCACTACACACAAATGGACAGCGATGACGTCTTGCATGAATTCCAATCAGGCCCCGGCTTCCTCTATGATGACGCAACCTTCCGCACACGTAAGGATTCAACCGCAGTATTCACCGGATTAGATTGGATGGGACATGTAGATGATGCACCGGTTTTCGCAGGCATGAAACAGACCATTACGCTCGGTTTCATCGACGCCAACACCGCAATTGATTTTGAACACATCTCATTGGTCTTTGATTTTGAAGGTCCAAATCCGTTGAGAGATGCGCAACGAATTTCTTATTCAGGTATCAACAATACGTTTTGGTCTGAAAGCAATTTCATAACCTTGTTGACCAGCAGCACAATGCATGAGACGACCAATGAATCTGGTTTGCCTTGGATAATTGTGACCTTTGAATTTGTCATAGGCTGGGACTGGCCAGATGAAGAAATGGGAGATGTTGCGCTTGTATACAAAGAAAGGGGTGCTGACGATGATGCTCAAATTTTGCTGTTAGAACATACATTCCGAGTAGAAAATGACTTGATGCTCTCTCCGACCGAATACCTTGTCGAAGATATCTCAGAACCTCGAACTGGAATCGTGGCAGATGGAAGCCGCGTTCGTAAAGATGACCGTTTGGCATTCACCGGTCGGGTTGTCTACGAGGGCAGTTCTGTTGCAGCTCCAAGGGACGTGGGAATCCTCATCGAGGTCTTCGATGGAGAAAAGACGTGGAGCGATGGATCAATCAGTTCACTCGGTGAGTTTTCAGTGGAAGTTCCGCTTTCTTCTGCATCAACCCTTCAATCATCTCCAACCCGAACCTGCTTGATCTCGATTACCAACATTCCTGGACGGGGTGAAGACATGACTGGAACATTGGTTTCAACGACTCTTCAAGTGATTGTAGATGATGCTGCCCCACGTGTTGTTCGTCGAATCTCACCACTCAATGTCATCGACATTTCACTAAATAACGACCTTACGTTTGTGCCTGTTGAATTCCATGGAACCGAGGATGCCGATCTTACTGGCTCAAGCCAAATGGTTCACTGGGTGATGCGTGACGCAACACGAACTGTTACAATTGGTGCAGGATCCACGCTCTTAGGAATGCAGCAAGATGGACAAAACGTGATTTGGACCGGTGCTGTTGATTTGACGGATGGTGGAAGAATTTCACCTCAAGAAGGTGATTTCGTCGGATTCTACGTCACTGGTTATGATGCTGCAGGAAATCAATTCCCTGTTGTGTCAAACTCTGAAGCAAGTCCTATACCTGAACTTGCGATTGATGATACTGATTTTGAACGCCAATGGATACGTTTGGGAGCGGTTGGTCCTGAATTGCGTGTAAAGTCAATCTCCCTTTCTGACGACCACATTGCTCCTGGTTCGAATATCGTCATTAATGCTGATATCATCAATGTTGGAGGAACGTGTGAGCAATTGTTCAAGGTGGCATTTTATTCTGGCGACGATGAAAAACCATTCGACACCGTCGGTGTAGCTGGGATTGATGGTAATGAAATACTTCAAGTCAGCACAACTTGGTCGGCAGAAGATGTCGACCGGATTCGTGTCGTCGTCGATTATGACAACGTGGTTGTCGAAGTCAATGATGACGACAACAGTGCTGAACATTCGATTGATATCGCTTATGCTCAATACTTCGGATGGGTCGATCAAGCACGCGAAAGCCCGCTTGCATTAATTTTCATCATCACTTCAATTCTCGTTCTTATTGGCGTTGCATCTATTGCATCTCGAACCACAATCGACCATGGCGATGGTGTTTTCTCAGACGATGAAGACTGGGAAGATGAAGAGGAAGAGGAGTATGATGAAGAATACGATGAAGACTGATTTTTACGACTCGGTTTGATTCAA
>CALCOP010000052.1 GCA_937897365.1 uncultured euryarchaeote | reverse complement strand
CGATCGTAACTGTGGATTTTCTGGTTTGACTCGGGGGGTGAGTCTCGATTTTCGGTTTTTTCACTGACCTGCTGTGGGCGTGGCAACCGAAAAGTATATCGCCGAAGAGGAGTTGCGCAAAATGCGGGCAGCCAGATTGTCCGTGGTGTTCTAACATGTTAAGCAAATTAATGAAGATGAAGACAGCTTTTGGCCACCTTTTGGCCAATCGAAATGAACGAAAAACCAAGACGTCGGGATTGAAGATATTAACGGCGCAGGCCTCAGTGTTGCGGTATTGCTTCTTTGAAGGGTATGATACACAGCCTCCGGAGGGGTATGAGGCCACGATCGCACTTGCCCGAGTTACGGAGAGCGAGGCATTGTGCCAACGTCTCGAGAAAGTTGGATGGGAAATCCATTACTATGATGATGCGGTTATGAACATCCATTCTGCTGTTCTTGACGCAATTTCGAGCGATTTTGCCCCGGGCATTCACGTTAATCATGTCGGGTGTATAAGTGGCCGAGGTATCCACACGCTTTCTAAGGCCGGCTTCGCAACTACGGCTCACGCAATACCTGACAAGAATACCGAAAACAGGCACTTCCATCCGATATCCGAACTCTTGCCTTTCCAGGAGGTGGTTTTCTGAGCTTTCGTCACCATTCCCGGTGCATATGCGGGCCGTCACCATCAGATGAAGACAGAGACTGCCCGGTCCACAGACCATCTTCTTTGACCTTTGGCGTAAGTCTGTTCGAGGTAAGAGACCAAAGGGGGAATAACTGATGAGTGATGAAAGTCAAGGGTTTGACAACAATTGGTTGAATGTATCGAGTTCACCGTTCACCAACGAACTTTACGACGGCGACGACCCTGCATTTTACCTTGACCAGGTTGCAGTCATATTGTTTTCTTCCATGGCAAAATTGGCAATGCTCTTGAAGGATTGGCCTGAGGTTCAGCAACATGCTGACAGGTGTTGGAAAAAAATACCTGCGATTGTTGCCAATTATCAGGGAGCAATTCTGATTAAACAAAATCCTATTGCCTCGTTCTCTTTACTACGAGACTCTCTATCGGGGATTTTGTCCTGCATGGAAGCCATTCATTCAGAACATGAAGATGAACCTTGGATTTCCTCCGCAGACCAAACGCTAACGTCGTTAATCGATGCTGCAAGTGAACATTTCCTTGCTACATCCCATGAGATTAACCATTCTATGTTGAAACTTGGAAGTGTTGTAGGGCTCACGCACCTTTGTTTCGAGCAATCCAGTTTAACTTCGGCCGCATTTGAAAATACCACGCCAATGCTTGCACACCGCCTTGCTGCCATGGATTTGAGTAAGGTGGGCAACATTGCACCACAATCAGAACTTACCCGATTCCCAATGCTGGTTGGACTTTTATTGGCCTTCAAGCATAAATGGATTGATCAACTGGAATCCCAAATCGGTAGCGATGCGATAGGCGTCCGTGCACGCTTGTTCGACGCTCTTGAAACCGAAATCTACCCAGGGATTGATGAATTGATGTATGAGGAAGGCTATGTCTTTCCAAAGTGGGCCAGCACTCTTCTTTTTGGCAACTACGATTGGGCCAGTGAATGAACTGATGGATTGATGATGCTTGTCGTTTTGGGATGAGCATGGTCGAGGTCACAGTACTCGGTGTTGCTCAAGACGGAGGTCACCCGCAACCAGGGTGCCTCCGTCCATGTTGCGCCAGTATTACTGAACCACATTATCCAGTATCGCTCGGCATTCGCAGCAGTGAAGGAACCAATATCTTGATTGAAGCCACTCGCCATCTCGGTGATCAGTTTACCATATGGGGCCAAACCAAAGTCGACCATCTTTTGCTTACGCATGCTCATTTCGGTCACGTTGACGGACTTGGTTTATTTGGACGGGAAACCCTCGCAGCTCGAGACATTGAGTTGCACGTTTCTGATGACATGTATCATTTGATTGACCGGACTCCTCAATGGAATCTGATGGTTCAACAAGGCGTATTCAACATTCGAACCTTTACTGCAGGCGACGTTGTTTTCTCTCAAGGTGTACTTTCTATCGAAGCGGTTCGAATACCTCATCGAGCAGAATTGTCAGACATGCACGCATTCATTGTTCGTGGGCCAAGTAAATCGGTGTTGTTTCTTACTGACCATGACACGTGGGATGAGACGTTTGCCGTCCATAATTGTTCATCAATTCGGGAATTACTGGATACGTTGAATGTAGATATTGCCTTCATCGATGGAACCTTTTGGTCAGAAGACGAACTTGCTGGGCGTAGCCAAGCAGTCGTACCACACCCACCCGTTCTTCAAACGCTTGAGATGCTTGGCGAGAAGAAACAAGGTGACCCGGAGATATTTTTCACGCATTTTAACCATACCAATCCCCTTTTCAATCAAAGCAGTAAACAATCCGAAGAAGTGGAACGACTTGGCTGGGGCATCGCTTACCAAGGTCAGAGAATCACGCTTTAATTTCTGTGATGGCATAGTCAAGAACTATCACTTCGATGGTGTAATCGACGTTTTCTCCATCGTCTGTGTGCGTACATCCGGCAGCACCCCCAACGGCGACATCAACAGAGATATCAATCGAATATTGACCTAATCCTGCACCATCTGAGTCTAAGCCTTCGATGATTTCGTTTCTTGTGACATTCGAAACATCTCCAATCATCGAAGCATCGTACCACTCAACCAGCGTTTCATGAGATGCAGGCACTCCCTCTTGATTTTGCCCACTTGCAGAACCGTTGTATTCGTTATGCATCAATACGCCGGTGATTGTATCGGCCTCTGCGGCACCGCCACTTACAATGCAGCCAAAGCCTGCGCTTGTTTCATCTTCGGAATACGACATTGAAATTTTAGCACCAACGATGTTTAAGGAATCATCGTTCAAGGAATCGGTCGAGAGATTAAGTGAAAATGTCTCC